>JAIRTW010000107.1 GCA_031254875.1 Candidatus Bathycorpusculum termitum | reverse complement strand
AACCGCAAACGTTTGAGGAAAACAAGGCGGTTGCTCAAAGTGGCGGTGAAATTGCCGGAATTGCACTGCGCGAAACAGAAAAACGCACAGGCAAGCCGGTTATAACCGCAAAGAAAGCGGTTGATTTTGCGCGGCTCCTTGCGGACGTGATTGAAGATAAAGAGAAGGAATAACGCAAAAATCAGCAATTCCTTCTTTAAAAAGTCTTTTAATTTTTTTCCATACGTCGCGTAGATTCGAGGACAGCGACGCGTGCGGAGGGGTTCCCCGCCTGCGGGGCGGAGACCGCATTTATCCGCGGAGCGACCGAGAATCGAAGCGATGAAGCTTAATGGACGCAAAGCTGTCAAAATGTTCGCCGGTTATGCCGTCATAGTAAAATGAATATTTACTTTTCTCCATTCGTGTCTACTCCCTATAAGCTTCAAAATAATTCTCATACACATATTCATAATATTTTTTATTGCACTCAATGAAACGCGTTTATAAAATTTCAAATTTTTAATGCCTACTTATCCACAACCTGCCTCCCATGATCTTGTGATGATTTTGTATATATTCTGAGCCATGAACTAGCGGAATTTGATGTGGGATGTGGTTAGTATTTTTTAAGCAAAAGTTTATTTCATAAAGGTTTAATGCTTGCCTTGCATTTTATTTCAAACAGGGATTTGTATGCTGTCTCGTTCGGCTGTGGGTAAACTAAAGGTTATTTTAATGGTTGATTTGCTCATTGTGGGTATAGCTGTTGGTGCCTATTTTTATCTTCAAGACCAAGGGGTCATAACGGGTGCGGCTAAACCTGCGGCTTTTGTCTTTGCCGATTTGGTGGTGAATCCGTTTGAAACTTTTGTGGGACAACCAATACAGATCTCGGTGAATGTGACAAACATAGGTGACCTTGAAGGTGACACAACAGTTGATCTTGAGCTCAATGGGGTAGTTAGGGATTCTATGAACCTAACCCTTGCGGGTTTGAAGACCTCTGAAGTAGTCGAGTTCACCGTTATTGCAATGGATGCTGGAAACTATACTGTAACCATTGGTGATTTAACTTCGTCTTTTTTGTTAAAGTATGCGCCTCCTGAACTAAGCAAGATAGTGCTCTCCAATTTTAGGGCAGAACCCTATGAAGTCTGGCCTGATGAGCCGGTCACACTAACGGTAATTGCCACAAACCCCTCTGCAGAGGCCGACTGTTTGATGATAACTGTGACCGTTGATGATATTCCCGTTGAGGCAAGATTCATCGAGGTGGATGCAGGCGACACCCTGCCCGTTGAGTTTAGCGTTGCCACCGCTACTGAGGGAAAACACTATGTTAAAATAAATGCCCTCAGCGGCACGTTTATGGTCGTACCTGAAGGCTATCATACGCTTACAATTGCGCGTACCGGCAGCGGCTCCACCTCTTTGCCCTTCACGCTCAATGGCGAAAAGCTTGGAACCAGCTACACTGCCCTTCTGCCTGTAGGCAAATACACCGTTACAGTGCCCGACCCCTTTGACGTCGGAACTGGTGTGCTGGGGTTTGCGTCTTGGAGTGATGGCTCTAGAAATCCTTCACTGACCTTTACACTCGATAAACGAACCATACTAGTTGTCACCTATAACTTGCTCAGCGGCTATGCTTCCTGCCCCTCGCTCTACATCTGGAATGGCACCGGCTATAGCTACGTTACTGATGTGTCTAACTCTGGTTGGCTGGGCTACATCGGTCACATTAACTCTGAGGGTGAAATCATCTTTAGCGGCGGCAACCCCTACGACTATGTTAAACTCGACAAAAATGTGCTGGCTACCAAAGATGGCTACTTTGACATTACCCTCACACAGCAGTGGAACGAACTCTACTACCTTGACTCCACCAGTCTGCTAGTTGTTGACCACCCCATCGGAACTGATGTCTACACTTCAATGACTAACTATCTCAACAAAGGCTCCACCGGACAAATCTACACCACCGCCACCGGGTCCCTCCTTGCCCCTGTGAGCGCCATCAACGAGGAAGGCCAAGATGTCTTGGAGGCCCTGCTATGGCAAGATGGCAACTTTACCCCCGGTATAAACGGCCTTGATAGTCCCGCATGGAACGCCATCATCCCAAATCAGCTAACCCTCAACTTGGGGGACCTCTCTGCGGCCTCCCAAATTAAGCTGGTCATGACCTGCATGGTGGACTGGGGCCCAGCTGACACCTACTACGATTGGATAGACCAGTTCAAAACTGCTGCAGCAACAGGCCTGATTGCTGATGACACCCCAATTACACCCGCCTCCCAAATGGAAATTTTAGCCGCTGACGGCACCTGGATAGCCGCACCGCAGAACCGCCAGATTCCTCTGCCAAGCGACTACACTGCTCGAACCTTCACCATCGACTTGACCGATTTGTTCCCCCCAGACATCACCGATTACATAGTGCGCTTCACCAACTTTTGGAACGTAACCTACGACTACATCGGCATCGACACAACCCCCCAGCAAGACATAACCCTAACCACCCTAACCCCCTCCTCGGCAGTGCTCCGCCAACTCTGGGAAACCAACTCCGAATCCTCCGGAGCCTTCACCCGCTACGGCGACGTAACCGCCCTATTACAAGACACCGACGATATGTTTGTTATCGGACGCCAAGGCGACCAAGTTAACATGCAATTCTACATCAAAGGCCTCCCCCCACCCACCGAGGGGATGGAACGCGACTACTTTTTTGTCGTCGCCTGCTGGTTCAAAGACCCCCCCGGAGGCTGGGGCTATGGCTACACATTCACCGTCGACCCCCTGCCCTTCCTCAACATGACTGGCTTCCCCTACACCAACTCTGAGAACTACCCCTACGACGCAACCCATCTAGCCTACATCAACGAATACAACACAAGAATAATCCCCTAACCTCCCTCCCTTCCATTTTAGTAAAGAAGCAACTACCGCATAACTTTGGTAGATCCTTCAGCTCTAACGTTAAGCGTCTCTTTATTGAGTTGTTCACATAAAACTTATAACGGCACATCCCTTCCTTTGCATAGGCAAACATCATGAAGTTTGGTTCATTAACCTTTCAGCCCCAAAAACCCCAAGGGTTTGACTTCCACGTTTTCCGCGCCAAACCCGAAACCGGACTACGGCTCCAGCCCCAGCAAGATATGCACAGTAACCTCGCCGTTTTCGCTGACACCCAAACTGCAAAAGACCACCCCGATTGGGTTTCGCAGTCCCCACTTGGACCCGCCAAATTCGGCAACAACAACTTTAACATCTATTGGAGCGTCCTATGCCCCACCCAACCCGATTATCGCGAAGAACAACTAAAATACATAGCTGAAATTGACCGGCAATCACAGGGTATCTGGTTAAACAGCCAATACTTTGCTGACCACAGCCACTGCACCTGTCCAAGATGCCAAACACTCCACCAAAAAAGCGGATTAAGCTGGCTTGAATGGCGTCGCAAAATAGTCACAGAATACGTCGCAGAAATCCGAGCGATCGTCAAAAAAGACTTAGTGCTCAGCCTACAACCTGACCCCGTGAGTTCACTGGAACGATACGGCGTAGACTTCAACGACTTCGCCAAATACGCCGACCAATTCAACGTGGTTATGTTTAGCAAAAACTATGCCACCCCATGGTACTGGGAGATGCTGACCCGTGCCTTCAAAAAAATACTCAAAAACCCCTTCTACATAAGCCTCTATGTATATGGCCCAGGCGACACCCCCCAAGATGTACCAACAGCTGCAGAACTGCTAACAGTCACAACACGATGCGCAAGAGCAGGCGTCGACGGCGGCTTCCTCTACCTAACCGACGGCGAAAAAGAAATGAATGATTTCCAAAAAGCCGCCCTTGAAAAAACAGAACTACGAGAACGCCTCAAAACCTATGGCGGAAAACCCGTCGAAGAATTCCTCGATTGGGTTACAGACTGGAACCAAACAGCCAAATAATTTTCCGCTATGTTTTTATTTTAACCTCTGCTAAATAGTTGTATACGCCGGGATTCATACGGTTGATTTTATAGCAGATTTAGCCAAAGCTATCATAGCACTTTTCATAATTGTTGATCCATTTGGCAATATACCCATCTTTGTCGGCTTAACCGAAAAAATCCAACCCAATCATCGCCGCAGAGTCTACAACGTAGCCATCTTGGTGGGGGTTATTCTGCTTTTGGTTTTTGCGTTTTTAGGGCAGGAGATCTTGAATATCTTTGGGTTGTCAATTTTTAGTTTTGAAATTGCAGGTGGAATCCTGTTGCTTATTGTATCAGTGAGAATTTTAAGTTCTTCAAGAAGCACCTATGATGAAGATGTGGAATCACCTGAAAGTCTTGGTGCAGTACCCATTGCCATACCCCTGCTGGTTGGTCCAGGGGCCATCACAACAACCATCTTTAACCTTCAAGCCTACGGAAACGTGGTGACAATCGTGGCGGTGTTAGTGGTGCTTGCAATAACTTGGGCCATTCTGCGTTTTATCAATGAAATTTATCGTATCTTAGGCAAAACCGGTGCGCTAGTAATAGCACGTGCCATGGCTCTTTTGATTGCCGCCATAGCTGTGCAGTACGTCCTAAACGGCATAACCCACTTCATAGCTACAGCATAACCTCACCTACAAGTCCAACGGTTGCAAACCAACATACAGCAAGATAGCGCCTTTCTTCAAAGAAAATCTTGCCTATCTGCACGATGCCCAGCAAAAGTTTGGTGTTTAGCTCTTAGATGTTTATGCGGTGGCTAAAGTTATGTGTTGCCAGTTACGGCAAGGTTACACTTGTAGTTCTATGATTTTTGCCTCTTTTTTTGTGGTGTCTATAAGTGCAATTGTGGGTTTTCCTGTTATGTATCCGCAGAGTTCGCCGGGGTTTATGGAGAGGGTTTTGCCGCTGCGCACGATTCCCTGTAAATGACTATGTCCGTGGATAACGAAATCAAAATAGTTGCTGTTGATTAGGGCGGTTAATAGTTCGGTTTCATCGCCATGTAACAGGCCGATTCGAAAGTTTTCCACAGTTATCTGGGTGAAGCGGTTGTGTATGGTGCAGTTTTTTGTTTCACTGAACCGTTTTTTTAATAGTTCATGGTCGCCGTCGTTGTTGCCAAACACCCCGATGAGCGGGCAGTTAAGCATCTTGAATTTGGCGATGGTGAAGGGTGCTATGTAGTCACCTGCATGTAACACAAATGCTATATTTTGGCTGTTTAGGGTTTGCACGGCTCTCTCAATAAGTGGTAGATTGTCATGGGAGTCTGAAATTGCGCCGATCAACATGTTTTCTCATATTCTCTTTCTCAGGGTTCAAAAAAAGCTTTTCTGCTCTTTGAGCAAAACTCGTCAAATTTACAAAATATAGAAGCAAAGAAAAATAAAGTTTGAATAAAAACACCGCATTTGATGGAGCATTGTCTATTTTTAACTTAGATAATATACGTCAAATAGTGCGTCAACAATATCAACAATACTAAGCTCACACAAATTATGATTGGGACGTGAAGGGAGCCCAACTCATCAAATATCGAGGGCAAGTCAAAGAACGCGAACGCCTGATTGAACTGGAAAGGGAACGTAACCAAACAATCACACGAAGCCGCTAAGTAGAGGCTAAAACTGGCTACGCGGAAACCTGAATGAAGAACAAATTAATATATGGCGCAAGGCTGAAAAGATGACACGGGTGATAACTGGGTGAGTAAACTGTCAAAGGCGTTGGATGTGGTTTTTAGTCCTATGGTTTTTGGTGTGGCGTTTTTGTTGTGTGGGATATTGGCGGCTGTTAATATTTTCTTTAATGTTATACCCTATCCTTGGGGTATGGTATTGTTTCCGGTACTTGTGATTTTTGGTTTGATTGGTTACTTTGTGGATGAAAGACGATCTTAACCTTTTCCCGTTGTTGCGGTGATTTGTACTTTACTTTGATTTTAGGCTGTTTGTATATTATTTTTCATGGCTGTTAACGGCGGTGTAGTAGTTGTTCTGCGATCCTTTGCTACTATCCTGTGTCAAAGCAGGGTGTGTTAGACTCGCGGATTGTGCATTCAAATGATAGAACTATTTGTTTGATGTTTAACAGTGTTTAAGTGCCGCGGGTAGTTCTGTGAGGTTTTTTATGGTCTGGTCAGGGCAGACTTTGGGTTCTCTTTGTATCCGTCGTTCGATGTAGACTGCACGCATACCTGCCGCTTTAGCTCCCTCGATGTCTGCGTCGATGGTGTCGCCGACAAAAACTGTCTCTGAAGCTGAAACAGCCAACATTTTGAGTGCACTTTGGAAGATTTCAGGGCTGGGTTTACGTTTATTCACTGCGCCCGAAACTATCACTACATCAAAGGCACTGTCGATGCCGCTTACCTTGAGCAGTTTATAGACGCATTCGGGGATGGCAAAATTGCTGACTATGCCCAGCCGATAGGTGCCCTGTAAAGTTTTTAGAACGGGTTTGGTGTGTGGGTCTATGCGGACATACTTCATGAATTCCTCACAAAATTCATTGGTTGCCGTCGATACAACGGGGCTTGTTGTTGGATAGTTGTAGCCTAAACGTTTCAACGTTCCCGAAACTCGGACATTGAAGTGCGGTTCCTCCCAGTTTAAGTCCGCCTCTGCATAGAGTTGCTTCCGCTCTGCACTGTAGGTAGCTTCAAATTCTTTAAAAGACACATTTATGCCCATTTTGTTGAGGTAGTGATACATTCTTTGGACCGCAGGCGGATAGAACTCATGATCTCTCTCGATGAGCATCAATGTATCAAACATATCAAATAGAACCGCTTTAACAGGCAACATCACTTAAACCTACTTGGTGTAGAGTATTGGTTTCGTTGGCTAAAACTCTTTTCTGCATCCGCTTCCTAACCAGATAATAAACAACGCCCGCAAACAGAAAAACAATGCCTGCAAGCCAAGCATCAGGCGAGGCAAACAACACAAACCCCAAAAGCATAAGACACGTTGCCAGCCCAAGCAACGACAAAAATCTATGCCGCCGGTTGTTGCCGTTTCCAAGTTTGTAGGCTGAAATATTGGTGATGCAGTAGGTGAATACAAGTGCAAATGTGCTGACTGCAACAACCCGGGTTAAATCCACAAAGAGCACCAAAGCCGCCATCAACACCCCTGTACTGATTATTGCATAGTAAGGTGTGAGACGTTTGCCATGGAGCCGAGCCAAAGCAGAGGGTAAATCACCCCGGCGTGCCATCGAGTACGCCATCCTTGAAACACCGAAAACATTAGTTAACAAGACACTTGCGGTTGCAACTAAACCTCCGATGGCAATGACCTGTACAGCCCACATAGCACCTGTGGTATCCATTGCGGTGCTAAGCGGCGAAGCCGAACCAGCAAGACCCTCTGCACCTAACAACCCCACCGCCACCAAACCCACAAAAACATAAATCAACATCGAAATTCCCAAAGACAACAAAAGCGCCCGAGGCACATTACGGTGGGCATCTTTAATTTCCTCCGCAATCACAGTCACCCGAGCAAAACCGCCATAAGCAAAAAAGATGAAAAAGACCGCGTATAACACACCACTTGAGAGAGGCACAAACGGTACAAAATTAACAGGGTCTGCAAATAACGAACCAAAAATGATAAAGAAAGCCAAAACTGAAAGCTTAACAACAACAAGTATGTTATTGACGACTACGGATTCTCGAGCACCAACCAAATTTAAACCCATAAAAACCAGACACATCACCGCCGCAACCACATTTACCGGTATATCCGGAATTGCCGCAGACAAATAGTAAGCAAACCCCAACGAAACCGCGGCCCCCGTGAAAGTGTTAGCAACCAACCACATCCAACCCCCCAAAAACCCCGCATAAGGCGTAATGAGTTGCCGTCCGTATTCATACACACCACCTTCAACTGGACGCCAAGCAGTCAACCTAGCCAAGTTCATGGCAGTTATGAAAGCAATCAAACCCGCTACAACCATAGATATGATGAATGCTGAGCCTGCATAGCCTGCAACGATGCCTGTTACAACAAAGATTCCGCCGCCTACTATGGCACCGACGTTTATGGCAACCGCACTCCACAAACCGATCGAGCGTTTGAGTACGGGGGTTTCTTGCGCTGCCACCTAAATCACAACTAAACCAAAGAAACAAAACAGCCCTATAAATAATTCTTGAATCTAACGCAACATTGCGGTGAATATTTTCCCATAACCATCAATGGCTGTTTGTTGAAAGTATATGATGATCATATAAGATTTTTTATTGTTTAAAATGTGCGGTTGCATAAAAAAGAAGGAAATTTGATTTCGTTTAGATTTGTTTTCCGCAATGAGCGCAGAAGGAAGTTGCGGGTTGAACGGAAGCGCCGCAGTAGGGGCAAAAAGGTTTGGTTTCTGTATTTGCTGTTGATGTATACGGCGGTGGTGGTGTGTAGTTGTATGCTGGTGTGCTTGGGGCTATTTTGAGTGAGAAGAAGCCGACTGCTAAGATTATGTATGCAATTACTATCAGGAACACGCCGATGACGATTATTGTCAGTATTGCGCCGTACCACAGTAATGTGCCTGCTGTGCGGAATAGGTGTTCGCCTGAGCGGTCTGCTAATGCGTTTAAGGCTTTTCTGATGCGGCTTGCCATTAACAACTCAAAGATGAACGCCACTATAAAGAGCGGTATTCCGATGACAATGCCTATAAGAGTTAAGCTAAAGAATATGCCAAAAAAGCTTAGAATTGTGCCGATTACGCCAAAGATTCCGCCTATGATTACGTTGTGGATGATGTTTGGGTCTTTGTAGTGTTCGGACAGGTCTCTCATGCCTAGGAAGATAAGAATTATGCCAACGATGTTTAGGAAGGGAAATAACATTAGTATTGAGCCGATTCCGGCTAAGGTTTTACTTGATTCAACCGTCATTTTAGTTAGCCACGCGAATTGTGTAGCAGGTGCGAAAATAAAAGTCTTTGTAAATAAATTGAGAGTAAATTAAGAGTATTATCGTTAGAAATGTGGTTATAATATTTTAATAGGTTCTTTCTGAATTGTATGCTTTGTCTTATGAAAGTGATTTTTGCAGAGTTTTTGTTTGGATTTGTTCGATTTTGGTTATGTGCTCTTCCCTGGCGGGGTGGTTTATGGTTTCGTTTTATTTTGCGGTGCCGGCTTGAGATTTTGGGGAGAGATCTTGTAGCGATTGGTATTTTTGTGGGTAGGTTAAGGCTAAGAGTTGTTTTTCGATAGCATCTTTGGGTTTTTGTAATTTGACAATATTGGTGACGCACTTTTGTTATTATATATTTTCGGTTGTGACTTTATGCGGTTCTTCGTGGTTATCGTGATATATGGGGATGTTGTAGAGTTTGTCTTGGGAACCAAAACATCATCAAACGCTGGTGCTTTGTTTTATTGGCGAATGGTGAGTTGGGTGTGTATAGTTGCCAAATATAGTGTATTATTTTTGCCAATCGAAACATGATAGATCATAATGGATACTAAAAATAATGAAAACAAAATTATTGGATTGGTTATGTTCGTTTTTGCTATATTTGTCTCCCGCAACGAGAACAGAAAACACTTCCGGGTAAAACGGGTGCACCGCAATATGAGCAGTAATTAGCTTCAGTGTTTGTTGTTGGTGCCGATTGAAATGGCGGTATAGTTGGCGGTGGTGTGTAACTATGTGCTGGGGTGTTTATGCCTGCTTTGAGTGAGAAGAAGGCGACTATTGCAATTATAAATGAGATGTACACCAAAATTAGACCGATGAAGAACGCTATTGTTAGTACCGCGCCGATGAGTAACAATGTTCCTACGGTGTTGAATAGCTGTTCACCTGAACGGTCTGCTAATGCACCGAATGCTTTTCTAAAGTAGATTGCCATCAACAGCATAAAGACGAACAATATCGCAAGCAACATCACAACTGCCACTACTGCGTTAGTGGACCTTACAACAAACTCATCTAAGTGGACCGTACTTGCGGTAGAAATGCTAATGATGTTTATGCTAAGTATACCCATGATTAGGGTGATAAAGCCAATTATGCCAAAGATTACACCTTTGACTGCGTTTCGATAAATGTTGTCATCTTTATAGTGTTCAGATAAACCCTTCATGCCGATAAGAACAAGAATTATGCCGACGATGTTTGCGGCGGGAATTAACAATAGTATTGAGCCAACTCCAGCTAGTATTTTGCTTGATCCGAAATCACTCATTTTCGTTTATGTCTCAAACAACCAGATTTTATGCTTTAAGATAAAAACGTTTGTAACCAAACACTGCTGACCAACCAACATCAAATAGGTAATGCAAGTTAATACAATGTTTATAGTACATAGCTATGAACCGATCAACTCTCGATAATATGGGTGGATGGGTCGAAGGCTCCATTGGACAATGGGTCGATTTATTAACGCTGATTATGGAACTTCGATGGTGGTATACTAATGCGATAAATGGTTTTTAGTGTGTATGCGTTATTCTTTTATTTCAGCTCCAATAGGTATACTTGGTAATTTTATGAAGGTTATCGCTTTCAATGGAAGCCCTCGACAAGATGGAAACACCGCTGTGCTCATCGGTTGTGTCTTAAAAGAACTCGAAGCTGAAGGTATAGAAACTGAGTTCATCCAGTTGGGTGGACAGCCGATCCATGGTTGCATCGCGTGTCAAACCTGTCGACAACTCAAAAACAAAGAATGCAAAATCGTAACCGACAATATCAACCTCTACATCAAAAAGATGACTGAAGCTGACGGCATAATCTTGGGATCCCCCACCTACTTCTCGATGATGACCCCTGAAACCAAGGCCCTAATCGACCGAGCAGGATATGTAGCAAAAGCAAACAATGGCTTATTTCGGCGCAAAGTCGGAGCGGCAGTTGTGGCGGTACGCCGAGCAGGCGGAATCCCCACATTTGACGGCATCAACCACTTCTTTCTAATCAGCGAAATGATAATCCCCGGCTCATCCTACTGGAACATCGGCATAGCCCTAAAACAGGGCGATGTGGAAAAAGACGAGGAAGGACTCCAAACCATGGCAACCCTGGGCAAAAACATGGCCTGGTTGCTAAAACAGCTCAACCTCCGAACTTGACCACATTTTTCAATCGCATACCAACGAAACTAGTAACTTACAAAAAGCATAAATATCTAAAAATAATTAAAAGCGCGGGAATCGTTATGCCTCTTAAAAATGAACCTAAATTGCTTGTAGGTACTTTAACTCTGGTTTTAGGTCTTTCGTTAGGTCTTCTTTTTGGGGGTATTAGTTTTATGGGTGTTCCTATATTTTGCTTCCTATCAGGGCTGTTTTTCGGCTTATCTATCGTTATGAATATATCCTATTTAATGAGCCGAAGACAAAAACTCGTCCAAGAACAAACGTTTCAGCAATAATCCTTACTCTACCCAAAGACACATACACAGGCAACATACGATCGCCGCTAACATTAACTGTTTGTTTCATCCTTAGTGTGTAAGACAAAAGGGCCTGTCCTTGTCTATTTTACATATTCTGATAGCCTCTTCTGCTTGGGTAGTTGGGTTCTCGCAAGCTTATTCACAACATCCCGAAACGGTATAGCGGTTCTGTTTTCTCCGATTTTCACCCATAATTTGGCGGTATCAAGCGTTAAATGTAAAAAGAAAAGAAATAAAAGTGTACTTTTTGATGTTTATTTCATTATGGCTTTGAGGTCTTCGTCTACTGTTTTAATGGGCATGATGTTGAATTTCTCTACTAACACGTTTAGGATGCCTGGTGTAATGAAGGCTGGTAGACTGGGGCCGATGCGGATGTCTTTTATGCCCAAATAGAGCAAAGATAGCAATATGGCAACAGCTTTCTGTTCATACCACGAAAGCACCATAGAAAGCGGCAGCTCATTAACTCCCACCTTGAATGCATCAGCTAAGGCCTGAGCGATTTTGACTGCACTGTAGGCATCGTTGCATTGTCCCACATCGAGCAGACGTGGAATGTCATCGATGGTTCCAAGATCTTTGTCAAAGAAACGGAATTTACCACATGCCAACGTAAGGATGATGGTGTCTTTGGGGGCTTTCTCAACAAATTCGGTATAGTAGTTACGTCCGGGTTTGGTGCCGTCACATCCACCAACAAGGATGAAACGTTTAATGTGGCCGCTCTTAACGGATTCTATGACTTTGCCCGCAACACTTAAAACGGCGTTTCTGCCAAAGCCCACCATAACCGTTTGGCCCTCCACATCTTCTTGGAAACCCGACAGTTCCACGGCCTTCTCGATTACAGGGCTGAAATTTTTACCCCTCACATGAGGAATGCCTGGGTAACCGACTGGACCGGTGGTAAAGATGTTGCCCTTATAGCTTTCAACAGGGCGCTGGATACAATTGGTAGTCATCAATATGGCCCCGGGGAACTGGGCAAATTCTTTTTGCTGGTTAAACCATGCAGTACCATAGTGCCCATAAAAGTTGAGATACGCCTTGAGTTTGGGGTAGCCATGCGCGGGTAGCATTTCACTATGAGTGTAGACGGTTATGTTCTTATCTTGTGTCTGCTTGAGAAGCTCTTCGAGATCCCCTAAATCATGCCCTGAAACTAGGATGGCTTTGCCTTTTTTGTGCCCCAGCGGCACCTTGGTGGGCAGGGGATGGCCATATTTTTCAGTGTTACCCGCATCGAGGAGTTCCATGGCTCGGAGATTGATCTCGCCACATTTGAAAACTAGCCCCACAAACTCATTTGCACCTAGCGATTTGTTGAGTGGTGCTGCTAAACCTTCCTGGATGAAGGTGAAGACTTTGGGGTCTTTTTTGCCCAGCCCATAGGCGTGGTAGGCGTAGGCCGCAACGCCTTTCAACCCAAAAGTTAGTAGCCACTGTAGTGAATGCAAATCCGCCTCCGTGGTTGGCTCAGAGTTTATGCCGACTTTTTTGCCCTGCTCAATCAAAGCGATGGTTGTGGTTTCAAGTTTTAGGTAAGCCGTTTTTGGCTGGACCTCTAAAGCCAGATTTAGCAAGAGTTGTTCAGTTTTTCTGATGTAACCTGTAATGGCTTGTGGGTCAAAGTTTACGTTTGTTAAGGTGGTAAACAGGGCTTCAGCAATGAATACATCGATTGTTTCATCTCCTAAACCCATTTTTTGGGCTTGGAGCGCCAGTTGGCTGAGTTCTCGGAGTTTATAGACTAAAAGGTCTTGGAGGTTTGCGGCTTCGGGGGTTTTGCCGCAGACACCCGCGACGGTGCAGCCGGTGCCTTTGGCTGTTTGTTCACATTGATAGCAAAACATTTGATTTTGACTCATTTTAGTTACCTAAGAAAATATTGCCGGGTTTGTAAATAGACATTTCCCCAAACATATAAGGGTTAAAAATCATCTATACAACCTCTTATGCTAAGAGCCAAGCTAATCGGCAACCGCCTTGTTTAATTCTGACACCCTTTCCTAGCCCGTTATCAAACAGCTTTGAAGTGTTCCAAGCAACATAGAGCCAAGTTATTGCCGACACTTTTCTGCAATATGGCCTTCATTTCACCAACAACCGCTTCAAAACCAAGATTTAACGCACGCATATTTGACGTATTATCCTGATGCGAGGTGCTAAAACTCCAAAAACCAAACGGAATCACCAAAAAAACAACAATAGCAACCGCTAAAACCAAAATAACCACCAACCCAAAAACAACCCACACCGTGAGATCCCTGCGAGGAGGCTCCGCAGCTACAGACTCAAAAGTCGCGGGCTCCAAAGATGCACAAGATGCATAAGCAACCACAACGGGCGTTCCACATTTATGACAGAAACGCGCATTTTCCTCAAGCCCCACACCACACCTCCGACAGTAAGACATAACAAACCTCAAACTACTGGGTATTACCCACCTAAAAATTTAAGTCTTCTCCACCAACCACCTCACTAAAAACTTCGCATAGTTAGGCTAGCAATTTTAATAAGGCCGATACGAAACGGTTTGTTGATGATTGCTTTGCCTCAAAAAGTTCTCGTAACCTCCGCTTGGCCCTACATCAACGTCACTCCTCATCTGGGTAACCTAGTTGGTTCTGTGCTGTCAGCTGATGTCACAGCTCGATACTATCGTTTAAGCGGTGCAGATACCTTGCTGGTCAGCGGATCTGACACTCATGGCACACCTATTGAAGTGGAAGCCCTAAAACAGGGCATAACCCCAAAAGCGCTAACCGATTGTAATCATGCCAAAGTTTCGGTGCTCTTTCGTCGTTGGGGGGCCTCCTTTGACAATTATACCACAACTGAGAGTCCGGTGCATAAAGAGTTCGTGCAAAAAACTCTGCTTGAAATCCAGCAGCATGGCTACATTTTTAGTCAAGATACTCAGATGCTCTACTGTGTGCATGACCAGCGTTTTCTCCCTGACCGGTTTGTTGAGGGTAAATGTCCTTACTGCGGCTGTGAGAAAGCCCGAGGTGACCAATGTGACAGTTGTGGCAAACTCCTCGAGCCTACATTGCTGGTTGAACCTTATTGCACTCTCTGCAAAACAACGCCTGTTGTGAAGACCACCCGGCACTGGTATATTGACCTCTCTAAACTCTCCGAGCCGCTATCTCAGTACATTAAAGATAATCAGCAGCTTCCAGCGAACGTTAAAAATTTCAGCCTAAATTGGATAAAGGAGGGCTTGAAACCTCGTGCCGTTACGCGTGATGTCGAATGGGGAATTCCTGCGCCGTTTGAGGGTGCCGAGGGTAAAACCATCTATGTCTGGATAGATGCAGTTTTGGGTTATGTTTCTGCTACGATTGATTATTTCCAGCGTAAGGGGCAGCCCGAGATGTGGCGGGAGTTTTGGTTTGGCAAAGATGCAATAACGCTCTATTTTGTGGGCAAAGATAACATTCCCTTCCACACAATTATCCTCCCTGCGTTGCTTTTGGCCTCAGGCCAGGGATATAACCTGCCCTGGAATGTGTCGGCTACTGAGTTTTTGCAGTTCAAAGGCCAGAAAGCCTCCAAGAGCCAGCGGGTGGGCATCTGGATAGATGAAGCCCTCGAAATGTTTCCTGTGGATTACTGGCGTTTCTTTCTCATTGCCACCCGTCCAGAAAGCAAAGATACCAACTTTACCTGGGCGATATTTACCGACAAAATCAACGCCGACCTAAACGACACCTTTGGGAACTTTATCCACCGAACCCTCTCTTTTATTAATAGCAAATTCGATGGCATAATCCCTATACCTTCAAAACTTGACAGCGACGACCAAGCAGTACTTGACAGTGTAAAAGAGAAAACCACCCAGATCGCCCAAGAAATCGAGAACGGCTGGCTCCAATCCGCCGCCAACACACTCATCGCAATAAGCCGCATCGGCAACCAATACCTAAACACCAAAGAACCCTGGAACCTCATGAAAACCGACAAAGAAAAAGCCAGCACAGTCTTCTACGTAGCGGCACAGATTGTGAAAGCTATAACGGTGATTTCCGAGCCGTTTATACCCTCAACCGCACAACAACTTTGGCAAACCCTAAACCTTCCCGGAACAGTTGAACAAAACAGCAGATGGAAAGACGCATTGATGCCTCTTGAAGCTGGCCATAAAATTCTCAAACCACAACCGCTATTCCACAAAATCGAGACCGATGAAAACAAATTAGACGAACAACTTGCACAAATACGTGTGAATTTAGATCCTAAGTAAGGGCAGAACTATGGTCATAAAAATTACCGCCGACCTCCATGTCCACACTACCTACTCCAAAGACTCCATGATAACCCCCAAAGAACTTGTCTACTATGCCAAAAAACGCGGCTTAAATGCCTGTGCTGTAACCGACCATGATTTTCTCGATGGCGCCTACAAAATCGCTAAAGAAACTGATTTTCTCATAATCCCCGGCATGGAAGTCTCTAGTGCCGACGGCCACATCGTCGCCCTAAACGTTAACGAACTTATCCCCAAAGGCTTTAGTGCAGTCGAAACCGTTGAGCGCATCCACAGAGCCGGCGGAGTTGCCATCGCCTGTCACCCCTATGTTTACTTCAAAGGTTGTCTCCGAGAAAACGTCTGTTCAGCGTTTGATGCAATCGAAGTGATTAACGCCCGCGCTTTTCCCTTTAAGTTAAGCGTCAAAAAAGCCCAAGAGGCCGCCGAACGGTATAATCTGTCAAGAGTTGCTGGGACCGATGCACATCATAGTCCCCAAATCGGCTATGGCTACACCGAAATCGAAGCTAAAGCCGCCACAGTTGACGCCATCGCAGAAGCCATCATAGCTGGGCATTGTTCACCACATGGCCAGCCGGTGCCTGCGTTCTTAAATGTAGCGCAACAGCTTACTCGGCTAAAACGCATGATGAAAAAATTTAGCACATAACCTGCCAAGCGGAGATTTCAGTCTCTTCAGCTTCATAAGGATAATTCTATAAATTGCTACTTTGCTGCAAGCATAAAACTTTCATCAATGCGACGATAAATTTCTTCCATGGAAACCGACCCGTCAAGACAAATCGTAATCCAATGCTTCTTATTCATGTGAAACCCCGCAAAATAGCCTTTCCCATCTATCAAGGCGTCTATATCCTCTGACTTGATACGTAAATCAACAATATCAACCACGCCCTCTGCGTTCAAGCCTATTTTCCTTTTTTGCACAATCAATAGTGCAGCATACCATTTCGCATTATCCTGCCGCCTAAAAACTGCGTTTTCAGGAAAACGCTCCCACAAAAACTGAAGCTCATCCCGATATTTTTCTCTAACATAACAAATAACCTGCCTTGCGCCCTCGCTTTTGAACACGTCGGGTTCAAAGCAGGCATTATCAATCCTATCAAGTACCTGTTCGTATTCCTCTCGAACCCTTCCGACAAATGAGCCTCTCACATGAGCAACACGGTGTAGTACATAGTGTTCTTTTGAAGAGCGGTCAATCACTTCCGCCGACAGCTTTCCTTCTTTTGTGATAGAAACAATCATTTCAAACTTACCGTCAATTATATCCGTAGAGAAGCTATAGCCGTTCTCATTTTCGGAAAACCCCAAAGGAATAAACTTTTCAGTATTTAACCTCCGATTTTTTAGCAAATCATCCATCCCTTATTTTGCAGCTAACATATGAAACAACATCGTGTATGAAAATTTTGTATGCTTCATTGTTTATATATAATATAATCGTGTACTGGGAAAAAGCAATCGGTTTTTGGGTAACGATGTTTTCTCATATCCTACTTCCAGTTTATAATAGGGTTTTTTGTACTCTGCAAAAGTTGAAGGGCGCAGATATAAGCGGATAATTTCTTGCAGGATGGCAGATTCTTTGGGTTTTATGACCTTTGGTTGATTGTCTATCAGAGAAAACCCCTGCGGCTCTGTATTTGTTAAGCGGCGTTTTGAGGATGTGGGCTGTGAATTATTTTTTCCTACGCGGTTGTCATTTTTGGCAGTTAATTCTAAACATGAACATATCTAAAGCGATTTTTCTGCTGTCGCGGGCTGGGTTGACTTTGGAACCGCCTTTATTTTTTTCCCGCCAGATTACCGCAACTTCAGTTACGGGGTACCCGAGTCGTTTACAGCAGACA
Source organism: Candidatus Bathycorpusculum termitum (assembly GCA_031254875.1). Taxonomy (GTDB): domain Archaea; phylum Thermoproteota; class Bathyarchaeia; order Bathyarchaeales; family Bathycorpusculaceae; genus Bathycorpusculum; species Bathycorpusculum termitum. The sequence goes on along the minus strand of JAIRTW010000107.1, from coordinate 7,666 downwards.
ATCATCTCTGTGTCAAAGAAGTAACCATCAGAGCGGGAACAATCCAGCACTGTCACTGCGGTGTTTCGGTTCATGATTTTGAATCCGCATTGATGGTCATGGATGCCATCAAAGAAGAGCATCCGAACAAAGATGTTGTAGGTTAAACTAAACAGTGTCCGTGTAGGCTGGCGTTGCACGGCTGAACCTTTTATGTGTCTTGACCCGATTGCCATGCCGCCCTGTGATTTGACAACGTCGTAGAGTTTTGGGAGGCATACAAGGTCAGTGGCTAAATCCACATCCATAAACGCAATGTATCTGCCTTTGGCGGCGTTGACGGCGTTTTTAATAGCTTTGCCTTTGCCCAGTCGTAGGGGTGAATGTAGCAGAATCAAGTTGGGGTTTGATTTCGCCAGTGTTGCAACGATTTTATCTGTATTGTCAGTGCTACCATCTTCTGAGACGATTATCTCATAGGAGTTGCAGAAAGTTCGAAGCGAGGCTTCCACCGCATGTATACAGCGTTTAATCTGTGTAGCTTCGTTGTAGGCAGGCAATAGAATGGACAACTCTTTTTGCGGCGGCTGGTTTTTCAAGTGATACCCCATACTTGTTATAATGGAACAATGTCTTTTTAAGATCAATACTGCGATTAAACGGTATTTATATATGTTATATGTTGGTGGGAGAAATGAGTATGAATAGAGTAGAAAATTCAAAAATGGGGCGGAAATTGTTTCCGTCCCTAACTGCTTTTTGTTGTTGTGGCAAGGATCTGTTCAGCCCATGAATATGTAAACTTTAAATGTTCTACACGTTTATTTGCTATAACAATTCGGATTGGGGGGAAACATCTGCATGTCATTGATGCCTGATATTTCAAATCCGTATCTGGGAGCGTTTACAGGAGGCTTAATTTATGGTTTGGCAGTCTGTACTGCTTCTTGTTTGCCGTTTGTAGCGGGTTACATTGCTGGTGTCGGCTCGGGATTTCGGGGAAGCGTCAAGATAACGATGCTTTTTAATTCGGGTCGTATACTTGCATATGCGCTGATCGGAGCGGTAGTGGGATTATTTGGGGGTCTTTTGCGGATTTTTGTTTCTGATGCTGCCATTTCCCCTTTCCAAATTTACTCTTCACTTGTCTTTGGTGTAATCACCGTAATTATAGGTGTGATGGTTTTGTTTAAAGCCCGAAAATCCTCTTGTGAATGTGTGGGTCAGGACGCAAAGAAATTGGCTGATACCCAAAAAAGAGGCAGGTTTGGAGTGAACTTTGGTGCTTTCACGTTGGGTTTAACCCGTGGTTTAATCCTCTGTCCGCCGTTGATGGCACTTTTGGTTTATGCCCTGCCGTTTGTATCTCCTGCTGGGAGTATCAGCATAGCTGTTCTCTTTGGATTGGGAACCACAATTTCGCCTCTTCTGCTCTTAGCTGGCGTTACGGGTTGGTTGCTTAGCAAGGCCCCGTTGTTCCAAAAATGGATTTCATTCGCTGGAGGCGCCGCCCTAATCATACTGGGCATTTATACAATGCTTAACTCAACAATCCAATTAATATGAGAGAGAAAATGAAATGGCTGGAGAACTAATCGGGAGTATACTTAGTCTCATCGTGTTAGTGGGGCTTGGAACGGCGGGTGTGCTCACAGTTCTGATTTGGAAGAAAAATCGTGTTGCTCGTGTAACTTTTTTGAGGTTTGTCATTCAAGCCGTCGGTTTAGCGGCTTTGTTCTTTTTATTTTCCCTCGAACCCTCCATACCGCTTCTCTATGTGCTTATCACCTGGTTTACGGTGACCCTTTTTCTGGGCCGATTCTTCTGCGGCTGGATATGTCCCTTCGCTTTTATTATGGACATAGAAAGCCTGATAAGAAAAACCCTAAAAATCCGCCATCGACTCCTCCCCGATAAACTCAACATAGCTCTCCACAAGGGTAGATACCTGATTCTGGCGGTGTTTTTGCTTCTACCTCTCGCATTGTGGCTGCTAAATCCGCCGCCCAACACCGCTTCCGCGGTTATGATGGCTCAATTGCTCGCTGGACCCTTTCGTCCCTACAGCATCATCATAGACCCGCTTATACCCTTTGTTGTGCCCTGGACAGGTCAGCTGGTCTTAGGTAGCGTCAACCTTAGTTATCCCTATATAGGTAATATCCTAACTTTTGTCGAAGCCACCCCCGGGCAAATCTTTGCTGTGGTGTTTGTGGCTGTTACATTAATCGGCGCATTTTTTGTTCGGCGGGTTTGGTGCCGTTTTTGTCCTGCAGGGGCTTCCATAGCTGCCCTTAACAAGTTTAAGGCATTTAAGGGGGTGCCGCTACTGTACATAGAGAAAGACGAGGAGAAATGCCCAAAATGTGGTGTCTGCAAACGCGTCTGTCCTGTGCAGGTCAACGATGTATATGAGCAGAAGGGCGGGAAAATTGGCACATCACAATGTATGCTCTGTGCAAGATGTGTAGAGATGTGTCCCTACGAAGACACTCTTAAAATAAAGTTTGGTAACAAGCCGGTGTTTAAGTCAAGAAACTGGCTGGAATCATCAATAGTAAATGAGGAGAGAAAAATTGAATAAAAATGAAACTGTTGAACGAAGATACCTGCCTGAGATCTCAAGAAAAGAAATCGATGAATTAAAAAACACTGTGAAAGTTTCTTCACAGAAAATAATTGCCGACAACATCGAACGCATGAAGAAAGCCGATCCCCATCGTCCCGATGCCATGAAATACTTTGATGACATCGCAAATCTTTTCGGCCGTCGCCAGCAGGAAATCCAAGCTGAAAAAGAAAAAGGTAAAAAAGTCATTGGTTACCTCTGTCTCTTTGCACCTACCGAACTGATTTCAGCAGCAGATGCCATCCCTATACGTGTCAACTCTGGCTGGTATGACACCTCTAAACTCGGCGACCGCGTGGTTCCTGTGGAAGTCTGCCCCGTTATCCGTTCAACCATAGGCGCTAAAATGATAGAGCTCTCCCCATTCCTTGAACAAAGCGATGCCCTGATCAGCGTTTTAACCTGCGACGGCATGACCAAACTCAGTGAAATTTTAAGCGACCAAAAAACCATCTGGGGTATGAATGTTCCCCGCATAAAAGACTCAACCCAGAGCCTGCGCTTTTGGAGCGACGAAATTAGACATATGAAAACCCAAATCGAAACCTTCACCGGCAACAAAATAACCCGTAACAGCCTCAAAGAAGCCATCACCGTTAGCCATCGTGCAACCAAAGTTTTCCGCCGGTTGCAAGAACTCCGCAAAGGAAACCCCGTCATCATGGGCAGGGATGCTATGCTTGTGAATCAGGCATACACTTGGGATGATAAGAAACGCTGGACAGAAAAAACTGAGGCGCTCTGTGACGAGCTTGAGAAACGGGTACAACAAAAAGATTGGGTTTGTAACTCCGATACTCCCCGTGTTATGCTCACAGGAACACCCATGTTTTGGCCCGACAGCTGGAAGTTACCCACACTCGTCGAGGAAGGCAACCCCCAGGGCATCATAGTTGCCGACGAACAGTGTAGCGGCGAACGCATCCTAAGCGACCCCATCGGCGTGGATGAATGGTCGATGGATGACATGTTAAACGCCATAAGCGAACGCTATCTCATGGCATCCACCTGTCCCTGCTTCACCAGCAAAGATGGAAACGAAGACCGCATCAACTGGTTGCTAAACAAAGTCAAAGAATGGAACGTACAAGGCGTTATCTACTATGTAATTCGGGGTTGCATGCTTTATGCGATGGAGTACAGCCGCGTTAAAAAAGCCTTAGACAAAATTAATGTGCCCGTCTACTACCTCGACACCGAGTACACCCGCGAAGATGTTGGACAACTCAAGACCCGCGTGGAAGCTTTTATGGAACTGTTAAACGCACGAGTTGATTTTTAAAGGGGACCTAAGCAGTGATTACCATCGGAATGGACCTTGGAACCCAAAAAGTAAAAGCAGTCGCTCTAAAAGATGGTGCTGTTGTTGGCAGAGGCCAGTCGTTTGCAGGGTTTGACCCCGCTCAAGCCGCAGAACATGCAGTTAACGACGCCCTAAACGTCGCTGGTTTAAAACTCTCAGACATCAACCATTTCACTGCCACCGGTTCAGCCATGGATTTAGCACCCCACACCAACAGTACAGTAAGCATGATGGGTGCAGATGCAAAAGCAGGTGTATTTCTCATCCCCCAAGCCCGCACAATCATAGATGTCGGTGCCGAGGAAGCCCGAGCAGTCAAATGCGATGAACGCGGCTTGATGATGGAGTTCGTTGTTAACGAGCGTTGCGCTGCAGGCGCAGGGGCATTCATCGAAGCTATGGCACGCGCCTTGGAGGTAAACCTCGAAGACATGGGGCCCCTCTCACTCCAAGCAGAGCGTGCAAGCCCCATAAATGCTTCATGTGTTATATTTGGCGAATCTGATGTGGTCTCACTTATTCACCGCCAAGAATCCAAACCCGAAATTGCCCGCGCCGTCTTTGATGCCATGGCAGACCGTGTAACCTCCATGGTGCACCGTTTGGGTATAACCCCCGAGGTGGTTCTGATTGGCGGTGTCGCCAAAGACCCCGGGTTTGTAGCCTCACTTAACCGTAAACTAGGTTTAATGGTTCAAATCCCTGTGTACCCCGACTATGTGGGTGCATTGGGTGCTGCGTTAACTGCAGCGGCGCGTGCCAAGGGGGCATTTAAATGAGTGCAACTAAAGAAGAGTTTTGGCGCTGGCATGAATATCGTCGTACAATGCCCAACATCAAGCCTGCTGGTAAAGACCTAATCACCGCGGGTGTAGATGTTGGTTCTGTGGGTTCTAAGGCGGCTGTGATGGTTAACGGGCATGCTTATAGTTGGGGTATTATCCGTACTGGCAGTAACAGTCCTGAGAGTGCCAAAAAAGCCCTTGATTTTGCTCTAAAAGACACGGGATTGGCTCTAGGGGATCTTAAATATATTGTGGGAACTGGGTATGGTCGTGTTAATGTTCCAATGGCAAATAAGGCCATCACTGAGATTGCTTGTCATGCTAAGGGTGCTAACTATATTTGGGGTTCAAGTGTTCGAACTGTGCTAGATGTTGGTGGGCAGGATATTAAGGCTATAAAAATTGATGAAACCGGTCGTGTTGTTAGTTTTCTTATGAATGACAAGTGTGCTGCTGGTACTGGCAGGGGTATGGAGGTTTTTGCGGATTTGTTGCAGATTCCTGTTGAGGAAATTGGTGCGATGTCTCTTAAAGTTGAAAGTGAGCCGGAGCCTGTGAGTTGTACTTGTGTGGCGTTTGCGAAAACTGAAGCCATTGGGTTGTTGCGTAAGGGTTGGTCAAAGGAGAAGGTTTTGGCGGCTTATACGCGGGCGATGGCGGTGCGTATGGCTAATCTTATAAATCGGGTTGGTTTAGAGCCTGCGTTGGTTGTTACGGGGGGGCAGTCTAAGAATGTTGGGATTGTGTCTCGTATTGAAACCATTTTGGGTGTTAAGTGTTTGCCGGCGCCGAATTGGCGTGAGGGTGGTTTAGATCCTATGGTGGCAGGTGCCTTTGGTGCGGCTTTGCTTGCTAAGGCGCTCTATGAGAAAGCCCAGCCGGTTAGGTGAGTTGCGATCATTGCGTATTATGGCTATTGTGATGGTTCAGGTGAATATTATATCGTTGTGGACTCAGACAAGTGTATTGGTTGTGGTGGGTGTGTTGCGAAATGTCCTCAGGGTGCTCTTGGGTTGGTGACTGAGTTTATAGATTTAGAGGACCAGACTGTAGCGGCAATCAAGGAGGAGCATCGCAAAAAAATCAAGTATACCTGTGTTGCTTGTAGGCCTGAGACCAATCAGACTCCCTGTGTCTTGGCCTGTGAGGTACAGGCGGTTTGGTGTGTTTGGAACCCGCGATAATATATTGTGTGCATTTTTTTGTTGGTTTTTGCCCTAAATTGGGTTGCTGGGTTAGGTTTGATAAATGCTGATGGTTGCTTGATTTTTATGGTTTTTAGCATTGTGAACTTGTGGGTGGATTTGTTTGCTTTGAGTTCTGTTGTGGATCCATTTTATTTAGGCTGGTGGTTGTATTCTGCTGTGTTTTTGTTTGCTGTGCAAGCAGAGCGGTGATATGATTGTTGAATGGTCAAGGAGTTGGGTATGTGAGGTACACTGGTGTGCTTATCGTGTGTGTGATATGGAGCGTTCAAAGAATTTTTATAGGACTGTTTTGGGTGTAGATGTTGCGGTTGATTTTGGTGCAAATGTCATTTTAACCTGTGGTGTTTTCTTGCAGACGCTTGAAACATGGCGTGAATTCATCGGCAAAGATGAGACAGCATTCTATAATCATGTCATGGAGCTTTGTTTTGAAACCGATGATTTTGATAAGTTTGTAGAAAAATTATGTGACGTAACTTTTGTTCATCCGCCCTTGGAGCATCCTTGGGGACAAAGAGTTGTGCGTTTCTATGACCCTGGTGGGCATATTGTTGAAGTCGGTGAAAATATGGCTGGTTATTCAGCGTTTTATGGCTGGCGGTATGACAATTGTCCAAACTGTTGCGCGTATGGGTGTTCCAGAAGAATACATACAGTCAATGCTGTCTGCAAATGACCCTAAAAAATCCCACTAATATATGGGAGGGGCTGGTTACAAACGTGGTCAACTTGTAGACTTAATGGATTGAAAAAGTAGCGTTTTATGATTGGATAGTTTTGTGTTGTTTTGTGTTTTGCTGGTTGGGTAATACAATAACACATCATGATATGTGATGATATATGTCATCATATATGAGCTGGCGTATATATATGTAAGTTAACGTTTTAGTGCTATCACATACGGTGTATTAACATGGTTGCGAATGCTAAGAAATCTAAATTAAAGCTACCCAGCCCACGCAGAGGCTTGTTATGTGTTTCCTTGTTGTTTATTCTACTGTTTACATCCTTACCCTCTGGTATGTTGACAACTCGCGCTGAAACTTCTCTAGAAGACGCACTACATGTCGGAAATGAGACTGAACTTAGAGCCGCTGTTGATAACGCAGAAGCTGGAGTACATATTGTTATTGCCCTTGATAGAGACATTACCATTACCGAACAACTTGACATATCTGATAACAAAAATATTACCCTAACAAGTAATAGCGCAACAGAGTTTTTCAAACTCAGCCGATCCGCGCTGGGAACAGGCGGGGGTACTATTGGCGTTTGGGCTGAAAGCACATTAGAACTTGCCGGAATCATTGTAACACACGTGCAAGGCACAGGCGGCGGTGTAGTGGTCACACCCGGTTGCACACTAACTCTATCCAGCGGTGAGATTTCTGGCAACGGACCCTTCATCGGCTCCGTCGGCGGCGGCGTAGTCAACCTTGGCCACTTTATTATGACAGGCGGCACAATCTCTGATAACAGCATTGGCCGTTCTGCTGGCGGAGGAGTCTACAACACTGGCAACTTTACCATGACCGGTGGCACGATTACAAACAATATAGGGGGTCTTCTATGTCTAGGCGGCGGCGTGTACAACGAGGGCGGCAACTTTAGCATGTATGGCGGCGCAATTTCAGGTAATAACATTGGTCTTCACGGCGGAGGCGTATACAACAACGGCGGCAATTTCAACATGTTTGGGGGCGTGATTTCAGGCAACACCGCATATGTTTATGGCGGCGGCGTGTACAACGAGGGCGGCAAC
>JAIRTW010000100.1 GCA_031254875.1 Candidatus Bathycorpusculum termitum | reverse complement strand
TGTCTATTGTGATTAAAACCTGCCTTTACACAATGTTGTTTTCCACACTTTGGACAGTTCATAGCCATCGCAAATACAAAAGGCTAAACCATCTCATAATCCTTTTTGCAACACTCTCAAAAATTAGTCATATGTCAACGTTTTGGCGGAATGAGTTCAGCTTGTTCACTATTTATCCCACGCCAGCGTATGGTGTAAGCAAGACGGGCCAATATGCCAGAGATATCACCTACCCCTTCAGCTTCAACTATAAGGGTTGCTTGGCTAAGAGTCAACTTGCCAGACTGATTCAAAGCAACACTAAGCGCATTAGAGATTTGTTCAAGTTTTCCTTGGCTCACCAACCCATTAGATATCGACACATACCCCGCAGGCGGATTAGCATCCAATACGGCCTGCACAGACTCCACTGAAACCCCCAGTCTACCAGCAAATTCCACATAATCTACCGTGGGCTCAGTGAATTTGATGGATAATTCTTGCAGCATCTGGATTTCTTTGACCTTAACCGCCTCAAACTCGTTTTGGAGATACCGAAGAATCGGCGCCAGCGAAATTTTATCCTTATAGTAGATAAAATGCAACTGAGGCCGCTTCTCCAAAGCAACCAAACGCTCACACGCTAAAGCCTCATGAACAACTAGTATCATTTTGACGTCAACTTGACCGAGTTTTTCGGCCTTACGCCGCAGGTATTCTTCAGTCCAAAACCCAACAATTTCCAAGTAGACTCGAAGTCCAGATTTTTCAAGGGAAAAATCAGGCACAAGCACTTTGTTGCCTGCTAAAACAGGTTCGGGTTCACGTTTGAGAATCCACCCAGAATCTACGGCCCTAAACTGGCTGGCAAAACTCTCTTCAGCTGCACTGTCATAGCTTACCGGATTAAAAACAGGCATCCGCAACAAGAAACCATGTTTTGTGTCATCCATTTTAAAGTTGCAGACCTCGTTTGTATACTTCCACAGTATCTTGGCGTCTAGGCTCCAGTTTTGGTTTGCAATGATTATGGGTAACAATTTGGCTATGTTTATGCCATAGCGTTTGGTGAGTTTAAAGAGGCTAGAGGGGCCGTCTATTTTTACGCACACATCAGCTGCTTCTTGGTATACTTCATAGATAAGTCCCAGTTTTTTAATCGAATAAAATAGGCGTTGCCAGTTGCCTGAGGCTCGAAAACTTAGTTCGCTGCACTCAAAAAGCAGAGTTTGGGTTAAACTAAGATTGTACTGTTTTAGTAACTCTGAGGCGGTTGGGGCTTCAAATTTTTCAATAATCAGCTCTGATTCTAAATCCGCATACAGCAGCTCTTCTATGGTTTGCGTTGAGAGGGCCATCTCAGAAGCAACGCCTGCAAGGAGTTGTTGGCGCTGTTGGGGTGTTGTGGGTACGCCATGTTTTTCGGTTGCCCAAAAAACTCTTTGGCGTAAATCAGAAGGATCTATTTTGCTTTTGCAAACAAAGCGGCTTTTTCGATCAAGCAACAAAGCCAGCGCTCTAACAAACCGGTATTCACAGCCCTGATTTTCTAGCTCGGCAACAAACGCTAAAAGAACTTTTTTTGGTTCGCCAATATGAGCGGAATAGAATTCGATAAGGCGACTGGCAATCTGAAGGTTTTCAGGAGACAGTTTGGCATAGCGCGGTTGTATTTCGCCTTTGCGCTTATATACCACAAGCAAATTACTGGGTAACACGACTAGATTTCTCCTGTTTTGGGTGTCGTCTGCGGCTAATGTTTACCTCTACGGTTTCTTTAGAAATGATCTCCACTAGCTTGGCAGTTTTGCCAGCTTTTTTTCTAAGAAGCCGTCCCAGTCGTTGTACAAATTCCCGTTTGCTTCCTGTTCCGCCAAGCACTATACCAACAGATGCATCAGGAACGTCCACCCCTTCATCTAGGACCTGGGAAGTAACAATTACTCTATACTTGCCGCTTCCAAAGTTTGCCAGTATCTCCCGGCGCTCTTCTCGGGGGGTTTGATAGGTAACTGCGGGTATGAGGAAGCGTTTGCTAATGGTGTAGACTAGGTCATTGTATAAGGTGAAGATTAAGATTTTTTCTGTTGGGTAGGTTTCAAGTTTTTGGGCTAGTAAATCAAGTTTAGCCTCAGAGTTAACAGCGATTTTTAGGGCTTTGTTGCGTGCAAGAAGTGCGGCTCGGGCTTGAGGATCGCGGCCTGTGGACATGATAAAGCGTCGAAAGTCAAATGCGGATTTTAACACCAGTCGTTTTGTTACAAGATAGTTTCTAAAAACCGCCATGTTTTCCTCATAGGTTTGCTGTTCTTGGGCGCTTAATTCTACAGCTATTTTTTCATAGGTGTAGTCAGAGAGATGTTTTCCAGCGGTTAGTTCTTCAACTGAGATGGAATAAACGGGATCACCTACCAGCAAGGGAAGGAGGTTGTGTCGTTGGTCGCTTCGTTCATATGTTGCAGTTAAACCCATACGATAGGGGGCAGTATACATCTCAGCGATCTGCATATACCCCGGCGAAGCCAAATGATGCACTTCATCAAAAACCAACAGCATAAACTTGTTACCTAAATAGGCCGCCTGAACATATGCAGAATCATAGGTGGAAACCGTCACCATCCGCACAACATGTTCACCTCCACCCACCACACCTGCCTCTATCCCAAGGCATTCTCGCACCCGTCGCCGCCACTGATCAACCAAATCCAAAGTAGGAACAACGATCAAAGTCTGCACCGCAAGCAGATCAATCGCTTTGAGCGCAATGAAAGTCTTGCCAGCTGCAGTCGGTAAAACCAACACCCCCCGTCTGCCCGCAGCCACCCACTGATCCAGGGCCTTATGCTGATAAGCACGTAATTCAATACTATCCTCTAGTTGTTCAAGGGCCGCCAGATTCAAAACATCATCCTCAACACAGAGGTTACTTTCCCTAAAAAAATCCAAAACGTCCCTATAATGACAACCCTTAACCCGATAACACCCACTTCTAGGGTCCCATTTGCCATAGGGAGTTCCAACCGCTCCATTTAGCAGCAACGTACCCTTATCAAACCACAACCGAGACATAACCAACACATAGCTCAAACGATATCAATAAACCTAACCAAAAACAACCGCAAAAAAACAAACGGAAAAACACAGCACAACACGTGCTCTTTTAGTGTGTTTGACTTTAGCGCTGTTTTTTTATATTTCCGTATGAGATCTTTTTGGGGTTTAAGTTGGCAGACGATTTGTGGCTGTCTTCCAAAGTATAGCTAGTCCACTCCGAAATATTCATGGGCTTGATTAAAGTGCAGACTGAGAAAACGAGGCAAACACCCGCCATGCCGTCTGACCAATATTCAGGCAATTGTCGTGACTATTCGGGTTTTTGGACAACAAGTTTTAAATTCTGCGCTTGTTTAATAAACAAACGATCAATATAAGGAGAGAGAGAAATGGTAGGTATAATACAACTCATAGCAATCGCGATCCCCATAATCATAATTGTGTATGCAGTCATCACGTCACTGCGCATTGTCAGACCCACAGAGCGCGGATTAGTGGAACGCCTCGGTAAATATCAGCGATTTGTTCAGCCAGGTATAACTCTGCTGGTACCGTTTGTAGATCGTATAATCAAAGTAAACATCACGGAACGCATGACACCAGTGCAACGCCAAGACGTTATCACACGAGATAAGGTCTTTATGGCTGTAGATGCCGTTGTTTTCTACAAGGTTAAACCTGACGAAACTTCAGTGAAGGCTTCACAGTACTTTGTCAACAACTATGAATCGCAAATCGACACCCTTTCCCGCACAGTGCTTCGTGACATCATTGGCGGTATGGATATGGCAGTTGCAAACACCTCACGCCCAACCATTAACGCAAAACTAAAAGAAGCCCTAGACGAGCAAACCAAAGACTGGGGCATAGAAATCGTCCGAGCAGAAATCAAAGACCTCGAACCACCCCGCGGTTTAATGAGCTCCATGGAATCAGTGCTTAAAGCAGATAACGAACGTCAAGCCGCCGAAAAAACTGCCATCGCCCAAGCTACCCTAGCAAGTGGGGAAAAGAATGCAGCTATCCAACGGGCAGAGGGCATGAAGCAGTCATCGATTTTGCAGGCAGAGGGTCAAAAAACTGCAACCATCGCCATAGCAGAAGGCGACGCAGAAGCCACCAAACTACGTAACGAGGCCCTGACAACCTACTTCAAAGACAGCGCCATAACCTTCAAGCAACTTGAAACCATAATGACTTCACTACAAAACAACACCAAAATCATCGTACCCGAAGGCAAAGCCATCTCACTGATACTAAACGAACAAGAAAACCTCAACAAATCCCAAATCATACCCGTCCCAGCACCACAACCCCAGCAGACAAAACAACAACCAACCAACAAATAAATAAATAAAAATAATTAGCCCAACGGGGTTCACGCGGTTTTGGCGTGGACATAATCATCTATCATTTTTTCATGCTCAAACGCCAAAGGCCTAGGCAAAGCATCTAGATTGAAAAGTTGTATTTCCTGTATTTCACTGACCTGCTTTCGGAGTTCCCCGCCGATAACACGGACAACAAAACATGTGGGGAAATATTCGTAATCAACATCATCTTTAATGCCCCTCTCGATGTATTCACCAATCACATTCACAATAGCTGAGTCTAAGCCGGTTTCCTCTTTTACTTCGCGGATAACTGTTTGCTCAATTGTTTCACCGGGATCCATTCGGCCGCCAGGTAGGGCCCAATAGCCGATGAATGGAGGGGTGTTGCGTTTTATGAGAAGAACCTGATTATCGGGATAGGGAATTATAGCCGTTGAGGTTTTACCGGTATATCGCTTCATAGTTATGCCTACGGGGTTAGTTTAAGCCGCCAGTTAATTATCAATGAAAAGGCAAATATAGCAATTCCTACAAAAACCACCATCGGACCCGGAAAAGGCAGATTCAAACTGACAAAATTCCATAACAAAACACCAACAGACGCAGCGGTGATGCCCAAAACTGCACTCAGTAGTGCATAGTGTTTCATGCGGGCACTGAGGTTTTTGGCAGCTATGGCAGGAACGACAACAAGAAAACCAACAAGCAAAGTGCCAACTATTTGAATACCGATAGCAACCACAACTGAGATCAAGAAAAGATAGAGTAAATTAGTTCTTGCAACGTTTATGCCCCTAGACACCGCAAGATCCTCAGATATCATCACCAACACCAGTTTGTCATAGATAAGTTTGGTCAACACAATTGCAACCACGCAAACCAAGGCAGCCACACCAGCACTTAGCAAAGTAACTTGGGAGATGTCCCCAAAAAGCGCCTCCTCAAGAGCCTCTAATTCATTACCATACATAAGAATACCCAAAGCCAAAGCCAAAGTAAACATGGCCCCAACAAGGGCTTCAAACGAAATCTTGGTTGACCGCTGGATCTGCCAAATAATCACCGCGGTTATGAACAAAAAAGCAAAAGCCCCAAGGTAGGGATTAAAGTGAAAAGTCATACCCAGCGCCAACCCCGGCAGTGCTACATGCGAAAGCGCATCACCAACTAGAGCCATCTTTTCTAGAACCATCAGTGAGCCTAGGTAGCCTGCGGCGGCACCCACAAAGATGGAGAGAAATAGGCTGTAGAAGAAAGTGGCGTCGGGCAAAAGTTATGTTTCCCCTTTTATGGATTCAACACAGACGGGTTCGCCGTGGATTTGTCGTTGAACGTCATGTTTGACTATATCAGCAGAGGGGCCGTAGAAGGTGAGGCACTTGTTTAGGGCGAGCAGGTCGTCGGTGTATTCTTGTACGATGTGGATGTTGTGGGTGATTAGGAGTATGGTGATTTTTTGTTTCTTTTTAATTTCGTTAAGCAACATATAGATGGGTTCTTCGCTGTCCATGTCTACACCAGTTGTTGGTTCATCAAGGAGAAGCACATTTGGGTTGTCGCTTAACGCCCAAGCAATCAGAACTCGGCGCAGCTGTCCGCCTGAGAGAACTCCCAATCGTTTGTTTTCAATGCCGGCGTTGGTTAATCGAACCATATCCAGTGCATCTTTAACGCGGGTTCTGTTCCCCATGGAGAGAAATTCTTTCACTGTCATAGGCACATCAGAAACTGTCACATACTGGGGAACATAGCCGATTTGGGTTTTCTCCATCCACTCCACTGAGCCGGTGTGAGGAACAATGTTTAGCAGGGTTCGAAAAAGCACTGTTTTACCTGCACCGTTGGGGCCTAAAATCGCTAGGGTGGTGCCTTTTTTTACGTTGAAGCTTATGTGGTCGAGCAGAATTTGGTTCTGCAATTTTACGCAGAGATTGGAAACTTTCAGTATGTATCTGCTATCATCAACCATAATGCTGTGTAACCCAAAGATAGTATCTGTGTGGAGTACATAAGTTTTGACTGTGGTCAAGTTTTGAGTTGTCTGGTTAACTCTTCGGTTTCCCGCTGAGAAAGCCAGTCGTCACTTTGAAGTATAACTAGGCCGTTTTTGATGTTTGTTTGAAAGGCATTATTTTTTAGCAGGTTGTTTTTTTCAGCTAAGTCCATGAGTCTCGCTTCGAATATGCTGTTTTTTTGGGTATATCCTTCCACTTGGTTGATGAGGGTGGCAATTGCTTTGAAGCGGGGCGTAAGCAGGTCTTTGGTCTTAGACATACCCAAGGCGCCTTTGAGCTTTGAGCCAAAGTCGGTTTCACGGAGCGTTGAGGGTGCAAGGTAGCTGTAGCGTCTATCCAAACCCGCTTCATAGCAGATAGCATAGAAGGGCACATAAACCAAGCGGGGTGTTTTAAGCTGGGGATCGTTGAAGCCTAATCCATCAAAAGCGGTGTTGATTGCTTCTTTGTGCTTCAAGAGTTTCTCAATGCCCTCTACCACGGGTGTTTCTATTTGGAGTAATCGGTTGCTTTCTTGTTTAAAGGTTAGTGTTTTTGCGTTTTTTGCTTCCTCAAGTGCATCAAGCGGCTGGTGCACCAGTTTTATTTCGGCGTCCCACTCAAAGTTGAGGCGGGATACTCCTTGTTCTTTTTGTTTGGTTGTTTTTTTGGTTTTGTCGTCGATGTTTTTTAGTTCTTTTTTGAGGCCGGAGAGCTCTTTTTCGGTCTTTTTTATTTTCTGTTTCCAGCGTTTTTCATAGATTTCATGCCCTTTTTTGGCATGTACGTTAGCTTCATGCTTGTATTGTTCGATGTTAGCTTGGGTTTTCTCTATTAACGTTTGGGTTTTAAGTCTCAGCTTCAAAAGACTATCGAGTTCGCCATCAAAGCCTTCGGTGAGGGCTTTGATTTTTCGGCTGTATTCTTTGTTGAGTTTAGTTATTTGAGGTTTGTCGAGTTCCTCTTGGGCTTTGATTTTTGCGTCTGCTTCCTCGGCGGCGGCCTCGGCTTCATAGCCGATTTCGGTTATGTATTGACTGGTGGTCTTCTTTACGAGTCTTAGGCATTCAGAGAGTTTCTCTTCCTCGGCCTTTAAAGAAAATTGGAGCTTGTCAAGTTCGTTCATTGCGGCTAAAACAGTTGATTCCTCAAGGGTGGCTAAAAGTAACGTTGTTGCAGGCCCAGTCAATTCGGTGGCTTCTTGTCGGTAAATGCTAAATTCCTTTCTAAAGTCTGCATCATCGATTAAGCCTTTTAGAGTGAACTGCCGCTCTTTTGGGGGATGGCCAAAGTAGCTGGCGTGGTCAGCTAAGAAGGTCAAATAGTTTTCGCGGGGACGCTGGCTCCGCTCCAAGTTTGCCAAGAACACATCCGAGGGCGGTGTCGCCACATAGGTTATGGTATGGTCTTTGTCGTTTAAGCCATCAAATATTAGGACAGCCCCGTTTTTGGGGAACAGCCAGAGGGGATAGGCGATTTTGGCGATGAATGTGAGAATTTCGGGGGGTTGCTTTGCAAGAAAACCTCCGCCGCGGCTTCGGTTCAGCTCTGCAACGGCAAAAACGGCGGCTGCCTCTTGGGATTCTTTGCTTCTTTGATTCCAGAAGGGCAGAATAAACCGCTTAGTCGAAGAGATAAGCATGGGAGTCAATAAAGGTATAAAGGGTGTGCTTTTTTAAAACTTGCCATAAACCGCTTAGGAACTGTTGCTTAAATTGGGTGTTCTGTCTTTGTTTTTTGCACTCTTTTTCGGAAATAGAACAAAACACCGATCACACAAACAACACACGCACAAACAATTACAATACCCCTCAAGCCAAAACCACTATCAGATGACCAAACATTACCATCGTCAGAGGACCAAACATTACCATCATAGAAGTACACGTTATTACCTTTTGAAGCGATGTTACCAGAAATTGTACCACCACACCTATCAAAACCGCCACTGCTATAAACTCCACCACCATAATTAGTAGCTTTATTATCAGAAATTTTACCATCAGTTATCTTAAAATTGCCCATGTTATATACTCCTCCGCCGTTTGAAGCTTTATTGTTAGAAATCACACCACCCGACATAACAAAATTACCTTTGCCAGAAAAATCGCCAGACGAATCGCCATCACCTTCAGCATTGTACACACCACCGCCATTACCAAAGGCACCAGTATCAATACATTCAGCTATATTATCAGAAATAACACCCCCAGTCATACTAAAAGTCGCATTCCAAGAACCACCACCATTATACACACCACCACCATCACCTAACGCTCTATTATCAGAAATCATACCACCCGACATCTTAAAAACGCCCTCATTCTCCACGCCACCACCACACAGAATGGAAGAACCAAAACGATTGCCAGAAATTTCACCACCAGATAAACTAAAATTGCCACCACTACGCACACCGCTACCAATGTTGTCAGAAATTTTACCACTAAACATACTAAAATTACCCCTATTGTATACTCCACCACCATCAGTGTTACCGGAAATTTCACCACCAGACATAGTAAAATTGCCTTCGTTAGACACACCACTACCAAAAGGAGCAAAGTTATTAGCAATTAATCCTCCCGACATACTAAACACTCCACTATTGTACACACCACCACAACCCAACCCACTATAATAACTAGGTCTAAGATTATTACCTGAAATTTCACCACCAGACATAGTAAAAACACCTACATTATACACGCCACCACCGCCAGGATGGGAATTACTGTTGTGACCAACTGCGTGACTATTTCCAGAAATTTTACCGCCTAACAGGCTAAAATTACCCATGTTCCACACACCACTTTCACCATTACCAGAAATTTCACCACCAGACAGGCTAAGAGTACCACCAGAATTAACCAATACCCCAGTAGTATCGGGTGTATCATCAACATGAGTTACGATAATGCCGTCAAGCAATAACACTCCATACATCTCAACAATAATAGTACTCTGCTCGGGCGCACCAATTAACTTGTATAATTTTGTTGCACTATTACTTGTTAGAGTAATGTCTTTGTTAGCAGAAATAACAAGCGGAGAATTTGTTAATGTAATGTCTTTGCCAAGAGCAATAACTGTAGATCCAGTAGCAACATTAACAGCATTTCTAAACTCACCCTCATTACTAACCACACTATCAGAAGCTCCAAACGCAAAATGAGAAGTATCATTAAACACATAGATCAGGCAAGAAGAAACAAAGACTATTATAAATAAGAAAGACACAAAAAACAAAACCTTTCTGCTATGAAGACCAAGTAAACCAAACTTGGATTTAGCATTCATACCCATCAGATATAACCTCTACAGGATACATCCATTCACATCCTGCCCATAAAATTTGTGCACAAACTGATTAAGAACCGCCTGACTATTCGCCACAGCCTTATCAACATCCTGTAAACCATCCTTAGCTTTGCGCAAACAACTGGATGAACGCAAACAACAACAAGAAGCCTTACCCAAGCCTGTAACCTAAACCTCAAAGCTTATGCTACTAACTACCTCGAAAACATAAACGTAAGAGAAGCCGGGCACAAATAATATTGTCCCAAAGCCCTTATGGGTTTAACTCTTTTTTCATAGCTTTAGCTAAAAGCAACCAGACACCTGAATCATATTTACACAGTTCCTCCGCCAGTTGATCGGTTTCTTTTTTGGTTAACTTTTGGTGTTCGATGTGGTGTGCAGTAAAAGCAAGTGTGGAGCCGCCTTTTTCTGCAGAGATTTCATAGATGAACTGGGAATACTTGTTTGGACCCGACAGATGCATCGAAACCCACATCAAGCGGTCTGGATAGAGGTGTATTATCTTCTCTTTCGCAACAGTGCCGTGCTCTGTGGGGCAGGTTTCCTTCAAAATCAAAAGATTCTCTGTTAGTTGTGTAATTTGCCGTTTAGTGTTGGGTTCGCCCATCAGCACAGGGTCGTGGGGGTTAAAGTCGGTGCACCATAAGTAGGCATCGTTGGCTGAGACAGCAAAATGCTGACTGAAACGGTAATGAACTGCAACTGACATATGTATCTCCGCTTCAGAGAAACCGAACCCGCTTATTACACTTATGCAGATTGTTTGGGTGGAAAGAAATCGCTTATGCGCCTCTGAAATAGCGCTCTCTTTAA
Source organism: Candidatus Bathycorpusculum termitum (assembly GCA_031254875.1). GTDB lineage: Archaea > Thermoproteota > Bathyarchaeia > Bathyarchaeales > Bathycorpusculaceae > Bathycorpusculum > Bathycorpusculum termitum. Next base: position 17,628 of record JAIRTW010000100.1, on the reverse strand, counting down.
GAGTTCACTCTGCAAAATCCACCGTTGCAGGGGAATTTCAAATCTGCCCTCGATGAACTGCAGGGATTGGGCGAGACTTTTGAATTTATAGGGTTGCTGGCACATGGCGTTGCGGACGTTTTCTCGAACCTGCCAGACTCCGATGGGCATGATATAGCCGGGACGGGCTTCGCGGAGCACAATCGCAGTTGCTTGACGGCGATCTTTTTGGAGGCGCTCGCAGACAGCTAATCGGGCGCTGTAGTAGCAGCCCCCAATAGCGGCATATGTGCTTCGACCGTTGTTACCCTCCCAGTCACTGTAGATGGCAGTGTTTGTGCCAGTGGGGTTCCATGCAGTGCCGGGGTACCAGGCCTCTATGGATTCATAGCTCCACTGGGAGGGGATCAGCAGAATTTCAAAAATGTTGTCGAGGTAGATGGATTCGTAGACTTGGTATTCGTTGATTTCAGGAAAAGTTTTCACTTTTGCAACAAGACTTTTGGAGATTATGTCATCGACAGCGGTTATGCTCCATCGAGTAGGAACCAGACGCCGTTTTTTCTCCACTCCAAACGCGCCCACACTAAACGCTTTTTGGATTTTAGAAACCATAACGCCTTTGTTGTAGAGTTCCACCACTGCATTGGTTGCCCGCAGGTCTAGGTCATAGTAGGCTTTTTCGATTTTGTCGTTGTAGCGTGCGTTGCCTACATGGAGGTTGCGGATAGGGGCGGAGGGGCCGAAGGGTTGCACATCATCGCTTAGGGTTATGGAGCCTTGCGGTTTTTTGGTTAGATTGAGTTCGGTGTCTACACTACTGTCGGCGAGTGCCAACTCGCGGGTTTGGTCGAGGATTCTGCCTGCTTCGTTGATTTTGTTTACGTTGACGAGGTGTTTACCGCGTATAAGCAGGCTGCGAAAGCCTACTATCTCGTCGATGGATTTGCCAAACCACTGTTCAGGTAAATCATAGATGCCTGTGTCTTCGTGGATTGGCGGTACCAGCGGCCCGATGTATACATGGGGGTAGCCAATTCGGCCGATGAATACGCTGGGTGGTGACATGCCTGCGATGTCTTCGCTAGACATCAAGGGTATGCTTTTGAGAAAGGTGTTGACTTTAACCATGATGGGGCAACGGGTTTTGCCGCAAAGAAAGCGGGAGCCTTTGCAAAGGACGCAGAGGCTGCTGTTGGCGCGGGTAACTACTTGTTGTTGCTCAAGCGCGGTATGGTTGATGCTCTTTATAATATCCACTAGCCAATTGTCGGGGTTTTGCGTGTTGACGGACTGTTTTTTGGTGGATGTCATGGTTGCTGGTTATTGGTGTTGTTACCTCATATCTTTTCTGCACATGTTTACGGCTAAAAGCCCTTGAATTTGGCTTTTCAGAATAGGCCTATCTATGCACTGGCTGTGTCCCAAATCCATGAAACCAACAGCATCATTGTGCAAATAAGAACCCGCCCCTTCTCTTTACTGACTTGTCTCCAAAAAAAAGGGTGGGAAAATTTGTTTCTGTTTGTTTATCGCTTTTTGAGAACAAGAAAAGCAATGATTGCTATGAGGATGATGTTGATGGCTATGGCTATGCCTATGGTCATCATCAAGTCAGCGGTAGTGGCTAAGCCTGTTGGGAATTGGGTGGTTTCCTGTGTTGCTTTTTCACTTGCATAAAACGATGATTCAGCAGATGACCCATAGTAGGATTCGGAACCTTCGAATATAGCTTTGACTGTATAGGACCCCTCTATGTCGGGTTTCCATGTGTAGGTGAACATACCACTTGCACTACTTGTTGTGTCGCCGATGTGGCGATAGTTATTGTTTTCATCCACAACATATAGCGAAACGTGAACTCCGGTGGTGCTTGCAGGTACGGCTTTTTGCATGTACACATATTCCATCCATTCACTCATGCTTTCATCAGATACTGCTGGGACGCCGTGGGGGAATCGGGCAGCCTGTTCATTTTGTTGTGTGCCAGCGGAAATATCAATGACCGTTCCCCTTATCACTATAGGGGTTCCAACTGGAGAGGCGGTAGTGGGTGCTGTAACAGTCAGAGCGGTTGGTCCTTTACCGACAGCATATAGTTGACCGTCGTAATCGTTCCAGTAGACAAGAACACCATCTGCAGTCGCTATCGATTCAGGGTAAACCCAGCCTGACATTTGCCAGATTGAGTCGCCGGTAGTAGCATTTATGCACTTAAGCTTATTGCCTGGATCTAGGGGTGTTAACGCTGAGTGTTCGTGGGATCCAACATAGAGTTTACCATCTGCGATTAGAGCCATCATTGCGGGGCTAGATTTTATGTATCCGGCTGTTCCGGGTGGGATGACTTCATGTCTCCATGCTAAGGTCCCGTTGGCAAGGTGATATGCTGAAACTGAGCCGGTGTAGCCTGCGGTGTAGAGAAAGTCGTATGCGATTTTTGTTTGTGTTATGCCGATGAGACTAGACCATGTGTAGTATCCGTAGGGTGAAATAGTATAAGCTTGTTGATCGGTTTTCCACATTTGTGTGCCTGTTCGCATGTTGAACGCAACGAATTGTCCTGTTTGTGCTATGAGTGCAACAAAGATGTTATTATTGGCGTCTGCGCGTTGGAGAATCAAATTGGTGTTAAGTATGGGATCATCTATCGGTAGGTTTTTCATGTAGAGTAATTTTCCAAGGCTGTCAGGGGCAATGCTTATTGCCCAAATGGTAACTTCGTCAGGATAAGTATAGCTTGGTGCTCCTGAACCCGTAGGCCATGTGCCGTTGTATCCCCATACCAGGTCGCCGACTTTGGCGGCTTTGATGGTTGGTGCTGTGGTGAACTGTATTGGTGAGGATATGTTCCAGTCATAGCGTGAAGGCAGGCTTGCATCGATAACTCTTGCGGCGGGGTCAGCGTATGCAGTGACTATTGGGAGGGTCTTTGATGAGTTCCACTGTGATAGGTAATAGCTTGGATTGTTAGCGGTTCCTTTGTTTACAAAGCTATAGCGTAGGTTTTCACCCTTTGGACCTTGGTCTTCAAAGACGCCTTGTGCTGAGGGTACATTGATTATGTCAAGATTTGAGACGATGCCGGTGGCGGGTTGGAGGGCGCGGGCATAGTTGGGTGTGAATAGCCAGCCAGGGTTTTGAATTCCGTGTTCGTTTGCATCTTCTTGGTCATAGTAGTAGCCAAACCATGCGTTTGAGAGGCCTTGTGTGACTGCATAGGAGGATAGTTGGAATTGGCTGCCTACTAAGGCGGTTGTGTTAACTCGGTAGATTTGCTGTCCAGTTTTGAGGTCAATACAATCCATAAAGTCACTTGCGCCTGATGAGAAGATGTTGGGGGAGTAGTAGAGTCTGCCATACATGATGATTTGATTCATGAAACGAGGCTGATATTGAGCGCCTGCGTTGAAGACTTGGCCGCTCTCACCGGTGTTGCTTCCGCCAAGTACACCCAAATCCTCAGTGGGTTTAGTCCACAGAATGTGGCCTGTGTTTGGTGCTGTGCCGTCGGGTTGGTAGCGGTTTTCTGCTCCGCCATTGTCGCGGTCATGTGAATTTGCCAGCCAGTTTGAGGCAACCGTGTACCATGCGGTGTTTTGTCCTTCTATTGGACGGGTCCAGTATTCGGTAGGGATCGGCGAAATTGTGGGTGGAGTTAAGCCGCTAAGTGAAACGGGTTCTTCTTGAACGACAAGGGTAGTGGTATAATTGCTTGATAGAAATGTTGTGCCGTAGTAGTCGTTGTTGGAAACACCGGTTGTAGTGTTCCATATGTAGTTGAGTTCTAGGAAAGTAACGGTTAAGGTGTAGTTGCCGACTTCATCAGGTGTGAAAGAGTAGTAGGTTGAACCAGTTGTGTCAGATACAAATGCAGTACCAGTTGTTGTTTGGAAACCGCGGTCTCCGCCGGCTGTTGATGATGTGGGTAGATTAAGAACTTTACCGCTGGGTGTTATGATCTGTAGTTGGAAGTGATATCTGACATTGTTACTTAGCGTGGCAGCGGGGGGTGTTTGAGGATTAAACATCACAATGTTGTCTTTTTGGCCAACACCAATTGGGTTAGGGGCAGTAAGCAAGAAGCAGTATGTTGGGATCCGATCGTGGAATCGATTCCATAACGTAAGCCTTGTGGCTGAAGCGTTTGCAACCATACCGGTCCAGTGCATACCCTCTTGAATTGCTGTGTAAGTCGCAAGATTATAGGTGTCATTTGGGTAGCCTGGAATTTGGTAGGTGGTTTGCGCGTTTGCCATTGAGAGGGCTTCAAAGGAGATGACCATTGTAGATGATAGAATAAGAACTAATGCGATAGCCGTAATTTTATTTAGATTTGTTGGCATTTTTCTTCCTTCTTTTTTAACTTCTGATTAGGTAGCTTGCTGTCTGTTTAATAAAACTTTGCGGTTTAAGCGTTGTCTATATGACATATAATAAGAAATATTGCTAAATGATGCAAATTTTTCATTAGATCTCTTGCAAAACTATCGCGATGTAGGTGCAGATGGCACATGTTTATGTTGAATCGGGAAGCGTTTTCTGCTGTTGCAGTATCGATCAGCAATAATTTTGAACCGATGATAAACCAATCACATGTTCAAACCCAACATTTAACAGCAAACCTCATTGATTGGGTTAGATGCAGATATTGAATAGATTATTGGGCAAAAAAGTACTGGGATTTATTTTAGCTGGAAAATTTTAATATTTTGTAAGGCGTAAAATCTTAAGTCCGACCAGACACACGACTTGAAATTTTTGGATGTGCTTGTCTCTTTACGCGGGTGCTTTGTACGTTTCTTAGCAACACCAAATTAGCATGAAGCGGGTCATTTCCAAAAAACTATCAACTAGAGACCACTGCCATTCACGTTGATGATCATTAGTGCGTAAAAAGTTTCTTTTGGTATAGAAAATTAAATAAGTCATCCTGCGGACAGAGGGGAAAATGAGAGGGGAATTACGATATTAGAAGCCTGGATAATAATGCAAGTGCTTGGTTTTTGTGGTCTACTGTGGTTTAGCACCTATTTGACATATAGGCGCAGAATCAAGCAAGCCAAGAAGATAAAACGATGCCAAGCGGTTCTTGTGTAGATTGATGCGGCAAAAACCTTAAAACAGGTTTCAGCGTTCAGATGCAAGAGGGATAACACTGAGCTTAGCTGTGGAAGCAGTTTCTTTAACCAAACAATTCGGGCAAATAAACGCCCTAAACGGCATCAGTTTTAACATAAAACCCGGAGAAATCTTTGGGTTAATTGGACCCAACGGGGCAGGCAAAACCACCACCATACGTATGGTTTGTACGCTAATCAAACCCACCTCGGGCACTATAAGCATATTTGGCTACGACTCTGCTCGGCAGGCTGAGAAAGCCCGCCAAATCATCACCTATCTCCCTGAAGAGTCAGGTACATATCCCAACCTCACCGGCTGGGAATACCTCAACTTTATGGCTAAACTCCAAACTCAGCCAGGCACAGACATAAGAGCCGTTATAGCAGAAGCCGCAGAAATCTGTGGACTTGGCAACCGCTTAAAAGACAAAGCTAAAACGTACAGCAAAGGCATGAAACGGCGTCTTCTTGTCGCTCGGGCTTTGATGACTCAACCCAAGTTGGCAGTGCTTGATGAGCCCGCAAGCGGTTTAGACGTCATGCATGCCTATCACATCCGCGAAATCGTTAAACGTTACGTCAAGGAACATGGGGTAACGGTTTTGCTCAGCAGTCACAACATGCTTGAAGTTGAGTACCTCTGTAATCGTGTTGCTTTTATCAATAAGGGCAAACTGGCGCTGGAGGGTGAACCCAAAGAGCTCAAAGCTCAATACAAAAGCGAGAATCTTGAAGAAGTGTTTGCAAAGGTAGTTGGCTATGCTTAAAGGCTTCACAACGATTCTTATTAAGGAATTAAAAGAGCTCATGCGGGACCCCAAAATTCTCATTGGCATGATAGTTCTACCCCTGCTCATGTTTCCCGTCTTGGGGCTTGTTTTAGGCTATGCCGCAGAAAACGCGCAGTCTGAAGCCCTAAACGCCACCCTGCTTGTGGTGGATAACGATAACAGCCTCTGGAGCAACACTTTTGTTAACTACCTAAGCAACAGCAGAAATGTTATTCTTGTAAACAACACTGCACCTCAGCAGGTTGTAAATCAGGGATTGCTAACCCAGTACGGCAGCGCCATGTTTTTGGTTATACCACAGGGTTTTGGCGAAAATCTGACTCAACATACCGCAGGCGCCTACAACATCACAGGTACTGTGGACATGTATGGCATCTACAATGGAGGCGGAGGCATTTTTAGCGGATTGGGTGGTTATAGCGTTGCGGGACTGGTTGAAGGTTTCAATCGACAAATCGCCCCTAATTTGGTGGCATCTTCGCAGTCAAGCATTATCAAAGGGCAGATTCAAGAAGGCGTAGATGCCAGCATCCTTTCTGGTTTGATGCTTTCCCAATCCATAGCTCTCCCTGTCACCGTTATGATAATGCTTACCTACGCTATGCAGATAGCGGCAACCAGCGTCGCTATGGAGAAAGAAGAAAAAACGCTTGAAACTCTTCTCACCGTTCCGGTGGATCGATTTGCGATTTTGATGGGTAAAGTTTCCAGCACCATCATCGTTGCCGGTGTCGCCGCAGTCACTGTGCTGATCGGCTACAACTATATGCTGGGTTCCATGATGATGGGGTTGACCGGCAGCTTGGGCGCAGGCGTAGATTTGGTGTCACTTGGCTTGGTGCCCTCAACATTTGGCTATGTCCTTTTGGGCGTAAGCTTATTCTTCACCCTGCTCTCTGCGCTGGCTCTGGCAGTGGTTATGTCGGCATTTAGCGAAAACGTTCGTGGCGCTCAAGCCCTCGTCGGCTATATCTATCCATTAATTTTTCTGCCAGCTATGGCGCTTGTCTACCTCGACTTAAACTCATTGCCGCTGGCTCTGCGTACTGTATTCTATGCCATCCCCTACAGCCAGCCCATCATCGCCTCACAGGCGGTCATAACAGGCGACTACTTTACCGTCATCTTTGGCATAGTCTATGTCGCCATTTTCACTGTTGTTATAATGTATGTTGCGTCGCGTCTATTTGCCACCGAAAAGATTCTTACGGCTAAACTGATGCTGGGTAGGAAGAGAAACAAAAAACAACAAAGCGAATAAACGGGCGTTTTTGCTCTTTTTTCTTTGGTCTAAGTAAATAGGCGTTTATTTTATATTTGATGCATGCTAATAATTTATTGGATGATTGTTTTGACTGCTGATGTAAACAGAGTAAAAAAGCCCAAACTACCTAAAAAGAAGCTTCTCAAGAAAACTATCCGTAAATAATTCTTCTAAGACACTGCATACAAAAACGCTTACAGAAAGGAAATAGTAACAGCTGAAGAGGACCCTGGGATAAAATAACAGAGTTCATTATGCAACAACAAAGTGTAATTATCATCATCACCATCTGTAGCAGTTACCGAGAAATTCTCGACGGGACCTGTATAAAAACGGCCAAACAAACCTGAAAGACCCCAGAAATTAGTCAAAACAGGTTTCGGAGGTTCCCCTAGAGGATATAAAGCCGGGACATGGAAACATTATTACAATTTAGCAAACGCTAAATACGGTGTATTGTATAGTAAAAGGATATTGGATGTATAAAACCGGTTGCTCCTGTTAGTGGTTTATCAGTAAAATGTTTGCTGGGTATGGGCTATGTTAACGGCAAACGAGTCTATGTCAGGCGCAATCTGGGAGTAAAAGATGCGGGAGTAAAAAGAGCACATTAGACTTAGATTGGAGAAAACAAGCGGGTCCGACGGGAATTGAACCCGCGACCCTCGGATTAAAAGTCCGATGCTCTAGCCTGACTGAGCTACGGACCCGCACTTTTTGTTGCAGCGGATAGGAATATGCAAAGGGGTTTTTTAGCGTTTCGGATTAGAGAAAGAAAAAAGCGAAAAGACAGATTTGATAGCGGGGTGTTGGGGGCTTTGTTTTGTCTTGTGAGTGAAAGGGGTAGTGGTCTTTTTATGTGTTGCAGATTTGCTTGTGTACACTTCATGGCGTTAGTTTGCCGTTTCGCTTTTTGTGGGTCAAACACGAGCGGTTGGTGCGGTGTTTGAATCAATTGTAATATTCTCCAGTCAGTTGTTTTTGTGTTTTGTTATTGTCTTGTATGATAGATAATTCGCTAAATTTATTGTATTTTTCAGAGTTTATTTGAATTTTATACGGAGTTTTAGGTTTTTTGTTATTATTGAATGTATATGGGAAAAATTTATAAGCACACTCGATTGTATCGGGATCTATCTCAAAAAGGAGATAAAAATATGGGAATAAAAATGAAATTTAGAAAAACAAAAATTCTTTCTGTAACAACTATGCTGCTATTAGTCATCACTATCCCAATGATCACTTTATCAACCCAGGCACATACACCCCCCTGGGAAATCCCAACATATGCCTACATCAACGTTGCACCCAACCCTGTCGGCGTGGGACAAACAGTCAGCGTCATTATGTTCATAGACAAATTATTTGACGGCGCATTACTTGTAAACAATTACCGTTTCCACAACTACAATCTAACAATCATAAAACCCGACAATACAACTGAAACAAAAATCTTTGACATAGTGACAGATTCCACATCAGCACAAGGATACCAATACACCCCCCAACAAACAGGCGAATACACTTTCATATTCACCTTCCCAGGACAAGCTGTAAATCAATATGCCGGACAATACAATCCCGATTCCGCCTTTGTCAATGACACCTACAGCCCAAGCTCTGCACAAACCACCCTCACCGTTCAACAAGAACCCATAACTAGCTTACCCGCCAGCTATCCACTTCCAACCGAATACTGGACACGACCAATTTATGGCGAAAACCCCTACTGGTGGAAAATATCATCAAATTGGTTAGGTATGGGCTCAGCCATTGGCGCTTGGGTAGGATCAGGCACACTTAGCGGCGTTTCAACCACCAATTTTCAGAGATACCCAGGCGATGCTGTAGGTCCACAGACAGCGCACATAATGTGGACTAAACCATTCCAAAGCGGCGGTATCGTTGGTGGAAACAACTTTGAAGTCGAAGGCGAATCATTCTTTGATGGCACAGCATACATCCAACGCCTCTCCAACCCAATAATCGTAAATGGAAAACTCTACTATACCGAACCCCTATCCATAAACTCTAAAGACAGCTTCGCTAGCACCCTAAGCCCTATAGGACCAACAAAATGCATAGACCTCCGAACCGGCCAAGTTATCTGGTCAAGATCAGATGTACCCGCACTATCCTTTGCCTACATCTACGACATCCGTGACCCCCAACAATACGGCGCATACCCCCCCATTCTCTTCGCAAGCGACGCATCCACCCGATGGCAAGCCTACGACGCAGATACAGGCAATTGGCTATTCAACGTCACAAACATTCCCTCCGGAACAATAGTCGCTGGCCCACAAGGCGAACAACTCAGACTAACCCTATCAAACATAGGAAACGCAACAAATCCCAATTGGTACCTATCAGAATGGAACTCATCTAAATTATGGACAGGCAATGGATTTGCAACAGACTTTCCAGCAGGCTCATCCATACAATGGGTACCCACCGCCGTAGGAACCATTGACGCAAGCGTATCCCAAGGCGCAACAAACCGCTATGACTGGAACATCTCAATACCACAAATAAACCGCCTAGTTAACGGAACCGTAGCAACCGTTGTGGCCCTCCGAGATGACCTAATCATTCTTAGAAGTGGATCACTACCCACCTATACCACACAAACACCCTACACCTACTTCGCTCTTAGCCTCAAACAAGAAACCCGCGGCAACCTGATGTGGACAAAGACCTACAACCCGCCAGCCGGCAACATTACCGTCAACCAAGGTCCAGCAGAATCAACGAATCGGGTATTCGTTGAAGTGTATAAAGAAACCCGCCAATTTAGCGGCTACAGCATGGATACCGGAGAAAAACTATGGGGCCCAACCGACTCCCAAGCCGATCTAGACTACTATGGTAACGCAGGCACAGCAAACATCGGCGCACAAGCCGCATACGGCAAACTCTACAGTATAGGTTACAGCGGAGTCCTCTATTGCTATGACTCAAAAACTGGCGCTCGACTTTGGACCTATGGAAATGGGGGAATAGGCAACAGCACAAACGCAGGCTTTGAATTAGGCCAAGGCTCTTATCCAGGAATCATAGGCGCCGTGGGCAACGGTATAATCTACATCTATACCGCTGAACATACCATACAAACTCCCATCTACAAAGGGGCCCTAACCAGAGCCATTAACGCAACTGATGGAGCAGAAATCTGGACGCTGTCAGCATATGTCAATACCTTCACCTCTCAAAGTTTTGCAATAGCAGACGGCTTTGCAGTATTTCCAAACAGCTATGATAACCAAGTCTACAGTGTGGGACGCGGCCCTAGTGCAACCACTGTTGATGCGCCAATGGCTAATATAGCCTTAGGATCAGGTTTAGTCATAAGAGGCACCGTTACCGATATTTCTGCAGGCACCACGCAAAATGAGCAAGCGGTTCGTTTTCCCCATGGGGTTCCAGTAGCATCCGATGTAAGCATGAGGGACTGGATGGGCTACATCTACCAGCAAAAACCGTTGCCGGCAAGTTTTACAGGTGTTGATGTAACTATCAGTGTAGTTGATGCCAACAATAATCACCGAATAATCGGCACTACACAAACGGGTGAAAATGGCGCATACAGTCTGCAATGGACTCCCGATATTCCAGGCAAATACACTGTCGTAGCAACATTTGCAGGCACCAACGGATATTGGCCATCACATGCAGAAACAAGCTTTGCAGTGGACTCCCTATCAGTAGCAACTTCACAACCAACACAAGACCCCGGTATAGCTGACCTATACTTCCTACCCGCAATCGCAGGTCTCTTTGTTGCAATCATAATATGCATCGTAATGGTGACCTTAGTGCTTAGAAAGCATCCATAAAAAGAGTGATGCTCAAACTCTTCTCCCCCTTTTTAGTTGACACTTTGCGTTTTTACGTTAATTTGTGTCAAAGCTTATTTAGAGTTAAGGATAAATATTTTCTAAGAAGGGCCACAACCATAAATATTATAATTTCACCATAATTAACTATAGCTCGTTATATATGAGCGACGAAAAGCTTACCACGATACAACTTACAAAGGCAGTAGTCAAAGAACTAAAAAATATTCGAAAATATCCCCGAGAAACATATAATGAAACAATACTAAACTTGATAAAAATAGCCCAAGAATCTAAAAATAAAAAGAAAAAACAATATGACGAATTCCTTCACACCATCCAGCAGGCAAAGATGAAAGAGCTCTGGGATAATGAAGAGGATGAGGCTTGGGAAAACGCCTAAACCCGGCGATGTAATTTTAGCAACGGTACAGTTCACCGATACTAACGAAGTGAAAATAAGACCAGCCGTAGTTCTCTTTGAAGAACACGACAACATAGGGGTAGCCGGCATAACCAGTAACCTCAAAATGAAAGGAATACCCCTCAACAAGACTGAAGGCGCTATAAAAGACACGACAAACGCATGAAAATTGAGCAGGCGGATCTAAAACAAACAGTTCGGCCATTGACTGAATGTATGTATTCAGTTCATGTGTTTGTTAGACTTTAGAGTACTCGTTTTTCGTTGATTTTTGGTTTTTCGTTGGTTTTTTTTTTAACAAATATGATGAATATGCACGTTTGTGCATATGGTTCTTAATATAAAGCAGTATTTCCCTGAGAGCTGAATACATACGACTGAATAAACAAACAAGAAAAACACTAATATAATTTTGGAAATCTAGTATCTTATTAGACAGCATAGTGCTAAATTCATAATTAGCAACCATTTAAATTGTACACGATACTGGAAACTAAAACCATGGAAAACATGCTCGAAAAACTCGAAATAATAAACCAAGCAGACACCCGCCAGCAAGGCAAAATAAAATAGGCAACCTCCGAAAACATGTTTTTTGGACTTCATCTCAATAAAAACAAAAATTAACCCTTCGTAAAATATCAATTCCTACTTTGCCTGATTTTTAGAAAAACAAAACAACCAATTTTAACTAAAAACAAACCCCACCAACCACCAACCCCACATCTCTCAGCATTTTAAACACAATTAACCCCCAAGAAACATGAACCGCCGTAAATTATACGCCAAATTCTTACAAGCAACCTCCCGACCCACACGAGCCTATTATCGATCTGCCGGGCGTTTTGGTTGATTGAGAATGCGGTGTCATGCTAACTAAACCGGAGAGTATTACAAAGTATACTCTAAAGGCGTTTGTGTGTGAACATTTGTAAATAGTTCTTCTAAATATTTTTCTGTAACTTCTCTATCGACTTTATTTGCTAAACGTTTCACTTCAATCGCATCCTTATTACAAAAACTTAGTATAATATATGAACCTTTATGAATCCCTTTACTTTCAGAAATATCAGCTACAATAGTTTCTACATCAGGCATACCTAAAAATGAAGCCTCTATATTAAACAACGCTGTCAACATTTTGGCGGATACTAAATCTTCTATCGTGGGCGCGCCATGAATATTTCCACTAGTTATCAACATATGCTCGCAGCCTCTGGCGAAAAGTTCGTCTTTTAAGGCTCTGTGAATAGGATGCATTTCTTCAAAACTAAGGAACTGCATAGTTCCTTCTGCCTTATCATGCGGAAACGAACTGCTCGTATCAACAGGTATTCTTACAATTACTCTGCTGCAAAAATATGCCGGTATACGAAAAAAATCATCATTTACCCGTTCTCTGTCAACAATCTGCTTAGCCTGCTCATACGTGCAGACAACACTCAATACCTGGCCGCTCTGGCGTGCTTTTAAAAGATTAAATTTATCTGCTAAATCTGCGATGTTAGGGTTTAATATGAAACTAAACACCGAACCTAATTTTAACAATGTAATTTTTCCGTTCATGATAGCGTCAACGACAGGTTTTATTTCAGCAGTATCCTTTAAATGATAAATTTCTATGTCTTTGCTTACTTTTTCTATCATGCACCGGACGCCTTTTTATTAATTTGGTTGTGCCATCTAATCAGCTAGTTTTCCTATATTACAATAGGGTAATTATTGTTTTGTCGTGGTTTAAGCGGTTAAGGGCTAAATTTAAGGGATAAACATAAACTTTTTGCAGATGTGCCTAAATTTTGCGGAATTTAGAATTGCTATAGTCCCGCGACCTTTGCAGGTATTCATGGCTTTGTATCATTACCGTGGTTGTAAGTTCACTTCTTTATATCATAAAGATACGGCACCAGTACAGTGGCAACATTTTTGTGCTTACTTAATGTACTTTCAATGAAGAATGTTGTCTGATTGTGAAAAATTTTATCATGCCACCTGCGGCCGATAAATTTCGTAAGCACAACCGTCAGGTTTTGCCCTTTTTTGAGTTGCGCTTCGCGCTCAGAAATATATCGATCTAAAGGACGTAATATTTCACGGTATGGAGTCGGAATAATAGTAAGCGGTACTGTAATGCCATATTCCTCCCATTGTCGCTGAAGTTTTTCTGTATGCTCGGGAGTGGTGGAGATGTGCAGAGCGGTAATATTGGAGGAAATATCTTTTGCATAATCAAATGTTTTTAATGAAGCCCGGCTGATATTATGAATTAATACGATACATGGTAGCGTATATCTACTTTTGCTTTTCTTGTATTGATAATCATACCCGTCAATACTGACGGCATTGTCAAATTTGACATAATGCCGATGCGTATACAACATAAATAACATAATCACCGGGATCACGATGGCGAGTGCCCACGCGCCGCTCATAAATTTCACGGCAAAAACTACTATAGAACTTACAAAGGTAACAGATGCGCCGACGCCATTGATAAGGCACTTGTATTTCCATCCCTTTTCTTTCATCTTGATCCATTTTAGGAACATACCGAACTGAGAAATAGTAAATGAAACAAGCACCCCAACGGCATAAAACGGAATGAGCGCATGTGTATTGGCACCAAAGACGATAAGAAGTACGACGCCGGAAATAAAAATGAACATGATGCCGTTTGAAAAACTCAGTTTAGTTCCACGGTGCGCGAATTGCTGTGGCATATACTTGTCACGTGATAAAATGGACAGTAGGATGGGCAAGCCGCTATACGCTGTATTCGCGGCAAGTAGCAAAATCAAGGCCGTGGTAAATTGCAAGAGATAGAACATAAGTCCACTGCCAAATACTGCGCTTCCCATCTGAGACATAACGGTGACATCGGGCAGCGGCACCACTTTTAGCGCACTTGCCAAAAAGCACGTTCCACCAAAAACAAATATGATGATTATTCCCAGCATATACAGTACATGCCTTGCGGTTTTTGTTGATGGTTCACGAAAATTGGGTACCGAGTCGCTGACCGCTTCTACGCCTGTTAGTGCAGAGCAGCCGGATGAAAACGCGCGTAAAAACAAGAGCAGGGTTATGCCGGTTAATGTTTCCTGTGGGATCAATCCTTGTGCGGTGTTGTAATCTATTGGATTTAATGTTCCTGTAGCAATTTTGATAAATCCTGTGACAATTAGAATTATCATCGTAAAAATAAATAGGTATGTGGGTATGCCAAATATTTTTGATGATTCGCGTGTGCCTCTTAAATTTATTAGCGTAATAAGGGCTATACAAGTCAGGGAAATTGCGACTTTGTATGGTGTTAAACTTGGGAAAGTTGATACGATTGCGGCGGCTGATGATGAAATGCTGACTGCTACAGTTAAAATGTAGTCAACGATTAAGCATGATGCCGCTAATAGTGAGGTTCGTTTTCCGAAATTTTCCTTTGAGACTACGTATGTTCCGCCGCCTTGAGGATAATGGTTGATGATTTGTGAGTATGAAAATATCAGCATTATTAACAATAGAATGATGGGAATGCTGATTAAACCGACATATTGAACGGCCAGTAGTCCGAGGAGTGGAACTAGTGCTAGTAATATTTCTTCTACTGCGTAGGCGACGGAGGAAACTGCGTCGCTGGCCATGATGGGTAGTCCCCATGTGCGGGATAATTTTTCGTGTGTTATTTGATCGTTTGGTAATGCGTCGCCAAGTAGGATATTTTTCAGGCTTTTCGTTACAAATTACGCTTCTTTAATATGTTTACTACTTCCTTGTTGCGTCTGGTCTGTCTAGTATTTGTTTTACATTTTTGGTTTTAGGTATATTTTTTCTGGTGTTAAATAGTTTATTGTTTCATGTAGTCTTTGTGGTTGTAGTAATGTGTAGTCCCAGTGTTCTTTGTGGAGAACCCCTGGTGGTTGTGTAAAAAGAAAAGGTTGGGTGTCAGCGGCTGCATATACCCGCTATGGCTTAACTTGACCCACAACTAAGCCCTTGGTGTTTTGACCACTCAAAAATCCACCAACAAACATTATTCAGACCATTTTAACGAACAATAACACCCAAGCCGGCGGGTGAGGACAAAAGTTTCGTTACGATTGAGGGGTTGTATGGAACATAAGGAAAATGTGTAAAAGTTTTTAGAAGGAACATGTTGTTTTGTTGGAAGGAAAGAAAAGTCACTGAGATTATCCCCTGAAATAGCGAAAGGCCATAATTATTGCAACAAAGTAGGCCACATTATCAATCACAATTTTTACTCAGAACACAACACCTGCAACAACACCCGCTAGGTCAAAAAGTCAGGATTAGCGTTGGGGGTCAAGCTAAGCCGCTATGGGGGTATGGGATCAACAGATCCTAACCCCAGCCGTAAATCAACACCGCTGTTGCTGTAGTGATAGCGTTGGGTGAGGTGTGGCATTATTTGCAGAGGAAAAAACGACAGGCTTTGGATTTGGAAAGCTTATTGACGCTCTACCCATAGGCTCCTTGGCTGGGAATGGGGGGATCGTGATAGCCGGACTCTTCAGCGGATGCTTTGTAGGCTTTATCGATGGGGGTGAAAGCGTATTTTGTTGATCATTGGGAAACATGCGGAATTGATTCCTTCAAAACTGTTGGTTCAAACTAAGGCTGAGACGTATGGGGTGGAGCGGGATAATTTTCGGCGGCGTCACTGGTTTGCACTGTTCCGCAGAAAAACCTGCGTCGTATCCCGTTCACTACAAATGATTGATTTGGCAATATCTTTGTACGCAAAATTTTGGGTTCAACTCAAAAACATTATTTAATTAACACCTCTAAAAAACTAAAGACAAGAAAAATCGGTGTTGCTTGGCTTTGAAACCAGCAGTCTAGAAAGTCGCAATAGCATGGGCCAGATGTTTGTTGTAGCCTTGCAAGCTTCTGAGAGTATGCTTGTATATCCTTGTCACTTTATCTATACTTTAATTGTTTATCCCTGTTGTTGTCCATCTATGCTATCGTTATCGTTTCCGTCATCGTCAAAGTTATGGTGCTTATCGTTATATTCTTCTCTATTATCGTTGTCCTTACTGAGGTTATCAAATGGTTCTTCATAACCCTCATATACGATCGATGGTTTTGTGTTGTGTGTTTGTGTGAACGGGTGGTGACGTTTTTGAGTGCGTTTCTGCCGTTTCTTTTTATCCCGCCATTTACTTAAGCGGTATATAAGATAACAAATCACTCCAAAAAAGAGCAACAGACCAATTATCACTATCCCCTCCATAAAATATGCTATTATGCCAATTGTTACGATTATTATTAGTCCCACAAAGCAACATGTTAAACAACTGCTTGAATCGTCATCATCATCCGTCATAGCGGTAGCCCCTGAAACAGGAACAATATTATTCCTATTGCTCCGATTGAAAACAGAACTCCGCTAATGAATCTGAGCGGGTTGTTGCTTTTTCTTAGCTTAAATAATTGGGTGAATCCGTCAATCAAGAGAGGTGTGCAAATAACGCTTAGCATAAGTAGGGGCGGGGTGACATGCAGGGTCAAGAGTGTAACCGCCAAAACTGCGCCAACAACTAATCCCGTACATCTGGCGCAAAGAAAGCTTGTGTGATTTCTGATTTTTATACAGCGGTTTTCTATTCGGTGGCAAAAAAATGATAGGCCGATCTTTTTGTCTTTGAAAGTGACAAATAATGCAGGGCCAGCTCTGGATGACCAAGAAAATTTGAAGTTTAATAGCGGTTGTTTTCCCCGCTCTGCCTGTGTTAAAGACAGCCTCTCCAGTTAACACTTACTTAACTTGGTGTGCACTTTTTTATATCTTTGCTTGCAAAGGGCTTTAGATAAGCTATTTTTGGTTTGACTCGGACGCTGTAGATGTTGTGGAATAGAGTTGTGTTTGTTTGTTTTTGCCTTTAAAAAAACGGCGATCTCCAAAACAAGCCTCTTTAAAGAACACTGGAGATTCATAAGATATTGCAACTTTGTTAGACTCTCATGAAGGAATAAAATATCTAACACCAGCAAAAATATACCTAATTTGAACCTTATGCGTAAGTTGGTTTTGAGTGCGTTGTGGTTGTTGAATACGGGTTATAGGAGTGTGCATAGTTTGTCTAATAAGCGGTTTGCAGTTAGTTGTGACCCTCAGCTACTGGATCGGCTGTTGATGCTTTAGTTTTTTGTTCGGTTTTTTCTGTTCATCGGTTAAAGTTTGTATGCG
>JAIRTW010000089.1 GCA_031254875.1 Candidatus Bathycorpusculum termitum | reverse complement strand
ATTGTGAGGCAAAACCAACACTGCCTGAGCTTGATCAGCACAAGGCGATCTTTTGGTGACAACTTGATTCCAAAAACGCTCCATAGCAGCAAAATGCTCCTCAGTGAGGATAGCATAGGGATTAGCGGTATTGTAGGGCCAATTAAATATGGTGATGTATTTCGCCCCCGCATCATAGGAAGCCACCAACTGCTCATAGATATTGTCAGCACTATCGATGTAGGGCGCCTCGGTATATTTCCAAGTTATAATTGTGCCCCAATCACGGTTCTGCAGAGCCGCAGCACCACGCACCAAGGAGAGGTGTTGGTTGACGCTGTTGTTCCAGCCTAGTTGGGCTAGCATCACGTCATAGCCGCCAAGGTAGTCAAACCAGTAGAGGGTGTAATCGGAGGTGAAGGTGGTTATGTTGTTGGCTTTGAGGTTATTGTGTCCGGGGTTTGATTCTAAGATCCGTTGAAGCCATTGGGCTTCGAGGTTATAGTTGTCGGGGAAACTGTTGGTTTCTTTGGCGGTTTGGATTTTTGCTTGAATCACTGATGTGAAGCCGCCATAGAGGTGGCCGTTTATTTGAAATTCTTGTTCCCAGTCCCAATCCATGAGCATTCCGGCGGGTTCATCATCATAGTATACCCCCAGAAATTTGTCGCCATAGGTGTCTTTAGCTTGGATGAGGATTTGTAAGCGTTGTTTCCAGGTTTGTGAGTTGTGGCTGCCTAGGTTTACGATTATGTCCAAGTTTGCGTTTGTGGCGTAATCGAGGATTTCCATGACTGCTGTTTGGTTGGTGCATAGGCTGTTTTGGCCGGCGTTTAGGATGAAGAGGTTTGTGTAGTTTTTGGTTTTGTCGATGAGTAGTTTGGCTTGTTCGGTGGTGTTGCCGCAGAAGGCGATGCCGAAGTAGATTGGGGCTTGGGGTGTTGTTTCGTTGCTGCTTTGTGTGTAGGATACCAGTAGGGTTGCTGTTGAGATTAGCAGTATTGAGATTAAAATAATAGAGATGAGGTGGCGTTGTTTCATCGGCCGTTTCTCCATTGTAACCGGGATTGTTCTGTTCGTATTTATGGGGTTGATTGGATATAAGTGTGCTGAACCAAAACAGTTAAAAATAGGCTGTCTTATTTTGATTGCGAACTGTCAAGAGGATTCATGTATGCCATCTGAAATCTTTGATGTTGATAAATTCGTGGCTATGAGTGCCAAAGCTAAACAATGCCAAGTTAAAAGGCTCAAAGACGGCGTTAAACTTAAACTGCGTACGCCCCGCCAGCTCTACACCTTAAAGATTGAAACGCTCCGAGCGGACGAAATCATAAAAAGGCTTCAATGCGAAATCAAAGAAGAAGAAAAAGACTAGCACTTTTTAATGGCTCTTCAATAATATTCATCCGCTTTTCCAGCGGTTAACTCTAATTTTTAGAGATAATCATCAACCAGACGAAAGTTAAGACTTAATAATCAATCATAATTACTAAATACAACACACATGAAAACAAAAACAAAACACCACAAAAACAACCACCACCTACACAACCTCCTAACAATAACCCTACTACTAACCCTAACCACCACAACCACAATAATAACAATAAACCCACACACCCCCCAACCACACACAAACAACAACACCCACACATACAAAACCCCCACCATCACACCCACCATCCACACCCCCACCCCCCTGCTACTAACCCAAAACACCACCCCAAACCAACCAAAACAAAACCCAAACACAACCTACATAACAACAAACACCCAAACCCAAACAACCAAACCAATAAACTGGGCCACCCAACAAATCAACGCAACAACCGCCTGGACCCAAAGCACCGGAACAAACATAAAAATCGCAATACTAGACACAGGCATTGCCCCAATCAACGACCTAAAAATCCACGGAGGTTACAACTTTATCGACAACAACACAAACACAACCGACCAAAACGGCCACGGCACCATGATCGCCTCAATAATCGCCACCCAACCAAACTCAACCACCGGCCTCACAGGAATCGCCCCAAACGCACAAATATATGCCCTAAAAGCCCTAAACGACCAAGGCATCGGCACCCTAGACCAAGCAATCGCAGCCGTTGAGTGGGCCATAGAAAATAACATGCACATAATATCTATAAGCTGGTGCATAAACGACGAAAACAACGCACTAAAACAAGCCCTCGACAGCGCATACAACAAAGGCATCCTAATAGTAGCCGCCGCAGGAAACGCAGGCGAGATAGCCTCAGGAGTCGGATGCCCAGCCGGCTACAACACAACCATCGCCGTGTCAGCCACAAAAGAAGACAACCGCAAACTCGAACAAGCCTGCACAGGACCAGAAATTGAACTCGCCGCACCAGGAGAAAACATATACGCCATCGGACCCGACAATAAACTCAACCGCGGCACCGGAACATCATACGCAACCGCTTACGTCACCGGCACCGCCGCACTAGTTTGGGCCAAAAACCCCACCCTAACAAACACACAAGTAAGAAACATCCTCTGCCAAACAGCAACCGACCTCCAACCCACCAACGGATTAGACAGAGACATATTCTTTGGCTACGGCCTAATCAACGCCACCGCAGCAGTCCAAGCAACACCATACAACACCAACCCAACCATTACACACCCCCCAAACACCAACACCCCAAAAACAACGACCAACCTCACCAACATACACATAAACCTCATCATCGGCTCAACCATAACAATCACAATCCTCTCAATAACATACTACATCATCAAAAACAAAAACGCACACAAACACATAATTGACAAATAACCCGCAGACATCAAAAATACACCACACAAAGGTCCCTGCACAACAAAAAACCAACGTCAATAATCAGTCTCACTCCACCAGCTTTTCAAAATCCCGTCATTTATACCGTCATTTGTGTTGGTATAAATTTTATTACGTTTAAGCATAACTTACCAACAGAACAAATAGCTAATCTGATATAATCGTAAAAGTTGAATAAACACCAATTTTACATAAACTCAGACACCAAAAATACACTGCAAAAAACAAAAAAGAAAATCAGACAAATAAAAAAAAGAAAGTTGGAGTTTTAGGCTTACTTGGCAAACTTTTGACGCAGTGTAATGGCAAGAAATGCCGCTACTGCACCAATAATCAAAGCAATAACGCCTATGATAAGTGCTGCAGATGCTTGCACAGCTGTATCTTCAACTTGAGCATCAGAACCTGCTGGACCTGCTGGACCACGTTCACCTTGAAGACCTGTTTGGCCTGATTGACCTTGAGGACCTGCGGGACCAGTTGCACCTGTCGAGCCAGTTGAACCGGATGAACCGGATGAACCTGTCACGCCTCTGTCACCTGTGTCGCCTTTAGGACCTTGGGAACCTGTATCACCCTTAGGACCTGTGTCACCTGTGTCGCCTTTAGGACCTTGGGAACCTACAGTCGTACTTATAACTTCGAACATGCCTGAGAAAGTTATGTCCTCGCCTGCATCATTAAAGGTTGCATCCCATGTCCAACTGCCAAGCTTTGCATCATGGGAGAGTTGGAACATAGTGCCCGATAGTAGACCAAAGCCGCTAGATGGGTAAGTGTATCGACCTGAGCTAGTGCTGTAAATCCATCTATTGCCGTTAATCAGGAACATGTTGAAGAGATCGCCATCAGAGTCATAGATTGTGATCATACCATCTGGTTGTGCTGTACTGGATAGCTGGAAGCTACCTATGGAGCCTTGAGCATATTTAGTTGCACCTGTAGTAACTTTTACATCAAGTGCCACTATCTTAAGGCTTGTTCTAGCGGTTAAGCCATTTGCATCAGTTACAATAACAGTATAGTCGCCAACGGGTACATTAACAGTGCCGTGAAGGATGGGAACATGCCAAAGTGTTGTAAACCCACCTGTTGCATTTGTAGTTGCTGGAATATTGAGCCAGGTAATATTATTATTAGCTACATTAACGATAGTGATGTTAACTGAAGTGGTTCCTGCTGTAAAGTAGAGGCCGGCAATGGTAATGTCAGTGTCTCTTAGGGCATTTTGAGGTGTTACTATAACTGTGGTGCTTTTTGCTATAGTTATGGTTGTTTGAGCCGCTAGATCAGGGATGTTAGTTGTGATTTTTACAATAGCAGTACCAACTGGAAGTGCCGGTACTATCACAGGGACACCAGCCGCCAGAACGCCAGGATTAATACCGCTTGCGACCAGAATGCCATTTATAGTAATGTTTGCAGTAAAGCTAACGCCTAAGTCGTTAAAGCCAAGACCGCGAACAGTGATTGTTTGACCGGATTCAAGATTCGAAGACGGAGATGCTACTGCTATAGGTGCTGCGACGCCTAACTGTGTCTTAGCAGATAGTTCGCTGGTATCAATCGCAGAAAGTGTGTGATATGCTAGCTGTATTTGTGGAATTGTGATCTGGACTTCAAATGAGCCGTTTGCATCAACGGCAAAATCACCATAATCGTATGCGCCAAGCATTAGATTTACTTTTGTTCCTGGAACACGTGCAAAGTTTCGGCCGATAACTGTGACTGTCGAGGTGGGTTCGCATATTGCTGGAACAACAGTGATACTAGTTCTTGCGGATATGTGGAATTTTTCTGATGAAGACTTGGTAGGTGCGCCATTATCGGTTACGGTAACTGTATAGTCGCCTATAGCGGCGGATGGGATAACTATGGTAGTTGTAAATCTACCCGCTGAATTAACCGCAACATCAGTTTTTACTATCTTTGTGTATACTGTTCCGGTGGTATTTGCGAAGACAATGACTGCAAGTGTATCGGGGTTAAATCCGCGTCCACTCACTGTAACTATTATGCCTGCAGGGCCTTCGTTTGGAGAAAGAGTAATCACTGGACCAATTGTAAACACTGCATCTGCGGATTCTCCGGTTACCGCTGCTTCTGCAACGACAGTATATGGACCATCGGGGCTATTTGGTACAGTAAAAGTTGCCGTGAATGAACCGGTAGCATCTGCTCGTACTGTTGAGGGCATTGTGGAAATAGCAGTGCCGGCGAAGGTAATACCGATTGTATTGGTTGTGCTTCCAGGTGCAAAGCCAGTGCCTGTAACTGTAATTATATCACCTGCTACGCCTTTATTTGGAGTTAAAGTAATTTTGGGTTCAATACTAAAAGGTAAAGCAACTGAACCCGCGCTAGATCCTCCAGTTGAGCCTATCTCTTCTACTGCAATGAGTGCATGAGGACCGCATGGAGCAGTTGGTATGGTTACGTCGATATTATAGATAGTGCTACTTCCGGTTAATTGCGTTGAATTTAGTCTATTTGCTGTGCTGATAGAATTCCAGTAAATTGATACTATAGCACCAGGATTATCAACAACGCCAGTAAGTGTTATTATCTCGCCAACGTTGCCTGAGGGTGGTCCGGTCACGGTTATTGCGGCGGTTGTCAGTGGGATTGTTGCTAGTAGCATGGTTGCAACTAATAGGACTGTTGTCGTTGTCGCTAATAACTTGTTTCTTGATTTATGTGTATTCATTTTTCAATCTTCCTACTTTTTTCTTGTTTATTGCGTTTACCTATTTTAACGTAGTAGTACTTAACACTTACGATAAATACAACATAAATACACCAAAAACACACAACATTTCCACCCACATAGAGAAATATAGGCAACCTAAACACCAACCAACTAAAACCCACAACAGCACCAGACCCACCTCAGCAAATCACCCTCAAAGAGCCCCCGTAACTGTAAAGCATGAGACCAGCAGACATCCCCCCCTCCAAGCCCCGCCTCAATAGGAAGCAAACATTTTGCTGGCTGTACATAAGATTTTTCGAAAATGAACGAAGCTTATATAATCATACCGACACAAAAAGCCTAACCGCCACACCACCACGCATAGAACATTAAGGGACAAAACACCCAAGACAAAAAACCAAACCCAACACACACATAACAACCATACAACATGAGTTCACTAATTGAACGGCCATGTTTCACTGTTTTTTCTGCATTTATGGACGTTTGACTACATTTCAACAAATTTTTGCTTCTTTAGGCCCCCGCTTTTTTGAGAAAGAACAGCCATCTGAAACAACCCTGCAAAGTGCCAACACGATTATCCGAGGTTCAACCCACCCACACCGCCACTACCTCTTTGCTAAAGGGATACTGGGCCGAAAAAATATCGTATGGGCACTTTTTATATTAAAAAGATAAAAAAGCCACCACCACACCCCAAAAAAATTACAAGATTCAGTAAAATTGCCCCATTTTACCCATTTTAGCGGTTTAGTACAGCGAAAAGTTGATACATTGAAGCGGGACAAACGTTTATTCCTTAGTTCTGCCTAAGAAACAAACTAAGGTAGAATATTTTGCGTGGACACTACAATTTAACAGAATCTGACGCCCTTCTAATAACAGACATACAAATAGATTTTTTGCCCGGCGGCGCTCTACCCGTCCCAAACAGTGAGGAAATAATTCCAGTCATAAACAGCTACATCAAACGGTTCGAAACCGCTCAAGCGCAGATCCTGGCATCACGCGACTGGCATCCGCTCAATCACATATCCTTTAGAGCCCAAGGCGGACCCTGGCCGCCTCACTGCATACAAGACACCACAGGAGCAAAATTTAGCCCCAACCTCAAACTTCCCCCAAACGCCCCAGTCATCTCTAAAGCCACCGATCCAGACCATGAAGCCTATTCGGCCTTTGACCACACAAATCTCGCAGATGAACTCCACAAGCGCGGTGTGAAAAGACTGTTTATTTTGGGTTTAGCCACCGAGTACTGTGTGCTCGACACGGTTCTGGATGCCGGTCAACTTGGTTTTGAAACTGTGGTTTTGATGGATGCAAACCGAGGTATTGATGCAAAAATAGGCGATGTTGACCACGCAGTGGAGACAATGCATAAAAGCGGCGCTGAACTGGCAACGGATGCAGATTTTGCCGATATGACCGATAGTTTACCGGTTAAGCAAGCGGCACCTGATGCACTGGCAGCCAAGCCCTCGAGGCTTATTGACGCAAAAAAGAAAGCAAGAATGCGCCCAAAGGGAGCCAACAAAAGAATCAAAACAGAAAAATAACGTGACAATCGAAGACAAGCGAACCTTATATACGTCTAAACTAAGGACTCAACATTAACTCCTGACTGGAACCAAAAAGAGCAACTGGACGTCTTTGCCCTAAAAATAGGGCCATCGAATCACTTTTTTCCATCCCAGGCATTATAAATGGGCGTTTTTTGTGTAAGTATGCCTTCAAGGCAACAGTTTAGCCATATACATCGTTTGAAAGCTCATGCGAAAGCGGTCCGAATAGAAATTTTTAACGCAAAACAGTCAAAATATAGGGCCTGCACATGAATATTTATTGTCCAAAACATCAATTTTTATGGAGCAAACAACTTTTTACAGCTACGACAACCGAAAAACCAAACAAACGTTTGCTACCCAAACAGTCGATGTGCTCATCCATAACTTGTATGATGGTGTGCGTTCCGGTAGAGGAGGTCTGCAAGAATTACTAGACCATTTTCGGTTAAGACAATATCGTTACATGAGTACAAGCCTGAATGCCCCTTTTACGCGGACGCTTGGCAATCCACTCGATATTATCCGCTAGATCGATAAAGCGGCTGATTGTACCTTGAGTGAAAAATTTGATGACCCATTTAATACTTAAACCAGCTGAGCGCCCAAGTGCTTATTGGGTATTCAAACTTTTCGAGAATAACACAAAACTGTGTTTTGGGGGATGCTTTTGTATACAAATGTTTTGCCCCTCAAATTATTTGCTAAAAATTGTTTTGCATTATTGCGGCAAAACAAATGATTCTAAGAGTTTAGCTATGAAAATTTAACTAACAGTTCACAATTATGAAGATATAACAAACAGCAGCTAAACAAGCATTGGTTTTATAGGTAAAACAGCGCACCGGGTTTGTGGTTTTAATTTATGTGCCCATAAACCCGCATAAACACACAATCAGGCAACATATTTTTGTTTTCGTGCTCGTGATCCGATACACATAAATATATCACACGATATTGCATTTCACTCAAATATATCGAGTTTTTTATTAAAGATCTTAAAGTTCACGCATATATACATGATTTTTTGGGAATTTAGGCTAATATTGTTCCAAGCCTCGAATTGCCAAAGGATTAAATACTGTTTTTGCAATATAGGGCCTTTCTCCTAAGAAGGAGAGAGATTAAAAAAATGCAAAAAAGAAAAACATCTTTAAATGACTTAAAGCCAACCAAAATTCTGTCAATAACGCTTTTAATGATGCTACTAATAGGGTCCTGTTCTATCGCAAGTGCCGCTAACCCGCCAATAACAAACGGAACCGGCACACCCTTACGTGTTCTTGAAACACACACATTCATGAGCATTTCACCAAACCCCGCAGGCGTTAACCAATCTGTCACCCTCTACATATTCTCAAACCTTGACACCCCAACCGTTGTGGGTATCCCATACTATGGCTGGAACTTTACAGTAACAGTCACCGATCCCGAAGGCCTCACAAGCACCTTAAAACCTGCTATGAGTCAACCAAACGGATACACCTCCATGGCCTTTACACCAACGAAACTAGGCACATATCAATTTCAAGCCCACTTTGCAGCACTAAATCTGACCTTCATAGATCCGGGAGCAGGAGGATTCATACCTGGGCTCTACTCATTTACGGCAAGCGAAAGCAACGTTAAAAACCTCACAGTGACAAACACTGAGGTTCTGCCACTGCCAAATACACCTCTTCCAGAGAGTTATTGGGAAAGCCCAGTATACAGCACCAACTTCGCTTGGTATGTATTAAAAAGTAATTGGTTAGGCGGCATTGGCGGCAATGCACCTACAGCAACTACCGGCCCTCTTTCACCACATATACTCTGGTCTAAACCCTTAGCATACGGTGGTCTTAGCGGAGGAACCGTAAGTGTCGATGACTCAAACGTTGGTTCACCCATACTATACGATCAGCCGGGATTAAACTACTTCACGGGTCTGCTCTACCAAAACAAGTTAACGCAATTCATAATCAATGGCTACTACATCTATAACATCCAGCCACAGCTTAATGCTGGCGTACGCTGCTTAAATTTACACACAGGTGAACTAATCTGGGAAAACCTAACTATGCCAAACATAGCTTGTGCTCAAGTGACAACACTAAACATGGGCTTAGGATCAGGATCACTTGCATACTTATGGTATGCTAGTGGATCAAATTGGTACCAAATTGATGCTTTCACCGGAAAATTGATAACTATTTACACAGGCGCTCAAGGTTTCACTCCAATTCAAGGTCCAAACGGCGAAATACTTGTCTATACCCTTAACTCAGAAAATCGCTGGCTAACCCTTTGGAACTCAACGTGGGCAATTCAAGCCACAGGCGGCTCAGACGCACGCGCCTCCACACTAAACCCTCAAGCGGAATCATATCAACCCTACACAACTATGGTTCGTCCTTGGAATAATGGCATACAGTGGAACGTAACTATCCCAGAAGCATATCCGTCTGTTCCAGGAAACAATACATTGCCAACATTCTCGTCAGGTCAATTAGCCTATCAAGATGGCGTTCTGGTTGCAGTTGGAAGGTTTTACACAAACACAACAAACCCCGTCTGGGCAGAAATAGGCTACTCAACGGAGTACATGCCAATCACTGCCTCTAACCCCAATGGCCCACAGCTTTGGTATGTCAACCGCACAAACATCGGATGGGGCCAAGGCGGACCCTCAAACCCGGGACTATACGTTTTCAGCGGCCCTACCTTTGGCAGCGGCGTATATGCCTTCTTTGAAAGAGAAACCCTGCAATGGCACATAATTAACCTTAAAACAGGACGAGAACAAGCAGTAACAAAACCACTAAACACGCTACCCGGAGTCAGCGACTGGGCATACTATGACTGGCATGTCAACATTGCTGATGGAATAATGTATTCGGCGGGTTATTCTGGAAAAGTCTGCGCATTCAACACCACCACAGGAGAATGTATGTGGATCTTTGATGTAGGAGATACAGGCGTTGAAAATCCGTTTGGAACCCTGCCAACATACGGCGGAGTAACCATTACCAATGGAGTGGTCTACTACGGGCCAATACAACATACACCACAAACACCAATGTATAGCGGATACAAACTCTTCGCAATGAACGCCACCACAGGCGACAAAATCTGGGAAATCCCCGCATTCTTTGCCTCTATAGCACAAGCAGACGGAATACTTACAGGATATGATGGCTATGACAACAAACTTTACGCCATCGGCAAAGGTCCATCAGCAACAACCGTCTCAGTCCCACAAACAGAAATATCCCTAGGATCCAACGTGCTGATCACAGGTACAATAACGGACCAATCACCCGGCCAAACTTGCCACGGTTATCCAGCTGCCGGCACACCCGCAATTGCGGACAACGCCATGGGCGACTGGATGGCTTACCTATATAAACAACAACCAAAACCCACCGACGCCACCGGGGTTCCAGTTAAACTAACGATTATTGACCCAAACGATAACTACTATACCCTCGGAGAAACAACAAGCGACATAAACGGACAATATGCACTATCATACAAACCAAACGTACCCGGCATCTATACCATCACCGCAGTATTTGGCGGAAGCGACTCATACTATAGCTCCTACGCACAAACCCAAATGCTCGTCGGCGAAAACGCGGCAGAACCAGAAACAAACAATATCAAACAAGATGGCCTGGTAACAACCCAAGACCTATTGTTAGGTATAGTTGGCTTAGCAATCGCCATCATTCTCGCAATAGCCATAGTCGGCATGCTTTTACTAAGGAAAAAACAATAAACTCCCCCTTTCCTTTTTGTACAAAAACAAAAAACACAACAAGTCCACACTGGGTTATACATTATATCCTGAATTCCCGATAACCCGTAACTATGTTTGTGGTGGGATTATGTCAAGTGCTTTGTAGAGTTGTTTTTGTTTCTCAGTCATTTCACCCACTTTTAAAACCTGATCGGGATACTCAAA
>JAIRTW010000088.1 GCA_031254875.1 Candidatus Bathycorpusculum termitum | reverse complement strand
GCCTCACAATTATGGGGCGGCATTGCGTGATAATAATGAAAAGATATGGGGCATATGGGCGCCTGATGATAAAACTCCGCTAATCCAGGAAAACATTGCAAAGTTGCTTGGGGTGTATGGGTTGCGCCTTGACATAGTTTATGATGATCCGGCTTATCCCATAGCGGGTTACAGTAAAATTTACTACTGGAATCAAACAATCACCTAATAATAATGTTCTGCTAAAGAAAAAGGGCAGATGAGGGGTTAGTTCTTTTTTGAGTGGATGCCTAGTTTGAGGTTAACCTCTACGGTGTATTCCTTTTCGTTTTTTCCAACTGCGAAATTCCAATCCCTAACTTCTACCTCTAAGTCCTTGAATTGATCAAGGATTGCATCTTTGTAGTCCTGACAGGTTTCCCCAAACTTTTGCAGCTTATCTGAAATGTTAGATTCAGGCACACATACACCTCCTAAAAGACGATTTAGCTATGCATTAGGCATGTGATGGATAACTGCTTTTAAGAATATGTGATTGTGCAAACACACCAGCAAAAAACCATACCTCTACCCATCCATATATCTGTAAGCATCCAAAGAGGAACAAATCTTTTGGTAACCTACAAAGTGGGCATCTCTGGTTCTTATGGTGGCTTAAACTTGGGTGATGAGGCCATACTAAACAGTATCATAGCTCAGCTTCGCCGTTCTCTTGATGTGGAAATTACGGTTTTTAGCCGCAATACAGAGGACACCCAAGTAAACCACGCGGTGGAGCATGTTGTTGAGGTCCGTCACCTAACTAAAGTAGAAATTATCCCCCAAATTGATTCACTTAATCTTTTCATCTTGGGGGGTGGCGGAATTTTTTTTGACAAAGAAGCCGAGATCTATCTTCGGGAACTTGAAATTGCTCATCAAAATGATGTGCCGACTATGGTTTATGGGGTTGGTGCTGGTCCGCTTGATAATGAAAATTCTCGTAAACGAGTCAAAGAGGTGCTAAATTATGCAGATGTTATAACTGTTCGGGATCGGGAGGCAAAAAAAATCTTTGAAGATATAGGTGTAGATAACCCGATTATGATAACTGCGGATCCGGCTTTTTTGTTAACTCCTGAACCCCTGCCTAAAAATGCTTTAAAGATGGAGCAGGTGCATGGGCAACGAATGCTGGTGGGGATCTCGGTGCGCGAACCCGGCCCCGCGGCTCCTGATATCGATCCCAACTTTTATCATGGCTTGCTTGCTAATGCGGCAGATTTTGTCATAAGCCGTCTTGATGCAGATGTTATTTTTGTTCCCATGGAACGTGCCGTTTTTGATGTTCAGCATTGCCATGCCGTTATATCCAAGATGCTTCGACCTCAGCATGCTTGGGTACTCAAAGGCGACTATTCACCTGGGCAACTTCTCACGTTTATGAAACATTTCTCGTTTACTATAGGTATGCGGCTTCATTTTTTGATTTTTGCGGCCTTGCAGGGTGTGCCCTTTGTGGCCTTGCCCTATGCATCCAAAGTCAGTGGATTGCTCGATAACTTGCAAGTTCCTATGCCGCCGCTTAATCGGGTGGATTCTGGATTAATTAACGCCTACATCGATAAAGCCTGGGACGAACGAAGTGCCATAAAAAACCGTATCCAACAACATATACCCCACTTAAAGGCGCTAGCCGCGGAGAACAACCGGCTGGCTGTTGATTTACTTAGCCAAAGGCGCTAAAAAACAGAACCCAAAAATTACCGCTAAAACTAACCTATAGGCCCGCATGGCGATGTCCGGTAGATAGATAAAATGGGATACTTTCCGAGTTTTATGGAATAGAGAACTCTTGCTCTAAAACATAGATGTCATTATCACCGGGGCTGCGGGTGAATAATATGTCTTTTTGGAATTTATACTGTCCGTCGGCTATTTCCCCGTATAACCATTTCCAGTTAACGTCTATCATATCTGTTTTAGTATTTGGCGCAAGCCTATAACCGATAGCAATAAACGCCCCATTTTCAATAACTGGTTCTACAGGCGTCCATGAATCATTTTTGAGTATATACAGCTTATAAGATTCCCCGTATGTGTACTCCTTTTTAGCGGTATTTTCAAAGGCAAAGGAAAGTCCGCTTGGCGTTACGTTTTGTATGCTCATTACTACCCTTAGTCCCTCAGCTTCAACGTGATCGCCGTGTTGCTCACTTCCGACGTTTGATAAGGCATATATGGATATAACGGCTAATATCACGACCGCGCAAAGGATTAAGCTAACGTATTTTTTTGATAAACGCTTTTTGTTATTATACATAACCGCTCTTCCCCAAATAATGTTACCCGTTAGTTAAATAAAATTCGGAACCTTAAATGATACTATCATTTTTGGGTGAAAAAAATAATTATACACGCAACAATTTATTGAATTGTGCATTAATGATAATTTGCTTACATGTGAAAAATTAACGTAAACATATCTACTGTTTGAGGGAGACAATTAGTTGACTAATCTTAGCAAAAGAATACAAACGATTTGAGGACATAAACTTATGTGCTAACAGAAGCAAATATTGGACAGCACCGAACTTGCCCACTTTGGTTACTTTAAATATAGGAAAAATTTGCCAAGGTTACCAAGCGCTATAAATGACGCGATTTCAGAGCCGATTAAATACTGACCCTAATTATACCGCTTGCAGTTTCTCCCGCTAAATCTCCCGCCTTGTATATTGAACTTACAGCATATAGGTATGGTATAGCGCCAATTTTTTCGGTCATCTTTTTGTCGCTATTTTTATTAACCCAGCGCCTGCATCTTAGAATTCATGCAAGCTGAATTTGGAGTAATCGGTGGAACTGGTCTCTGTGACCCTAAACTTCTCAAAGACATACAAGAAATTACCTTGGATACACCATACGGCAAACCCTCCGGCGCCATCACGGTGGGTGAGTTAGGCGGCAGGGTGGTGGCGTTTTTGCCCAGACATGGCAAACTGCACACAATCAGACCCACTGACATCAACGTGCGTGCCAATATTTGGGCGCTTAAACGCTTAGGTGTAAAACGCATTTTGGCCGCTTCCACAGTGGGTTCGTTATGCGAGACATACCAACCCGGCGATGTAGTGTTCTGTGATCAATTCATCGACCGCACCACCCGCAGAGAACAATCCTTCTACACCCTAGCTGAGGGCAAAGTATGCCACATATCAGTCGCAGAACCGATGTGCCCCCAGATGCATAAAGCACTCATTAACACAGCCAAAAACCTAAAAATTAAAAATCATGAAAAAGGCACATATGTTTGCATCGAAGGCCCCCGTTTCTCAACCAAAGCCGAATCCAAAATGTACCAGCAATGGGGCGCAGATATAATCGGTATGACTATGGTTCCCGAAGCCGTGCTAGCCCGGGAAGCTGAAATCTGTTATGCCAACATATCCACCGTAACAGACTATGACTGCTGGAAAGACCACGCAGTATGTGTTGATGACATCGTGAACATAATGAAAACGGGCATAGAAAACGTAAAACACATACTAACCGAAGTCATCACAAAAACCCCAAGCGAACGCACCTGCACCTGTAACCAAGCATTAAAAGGCGCCTTCGCATAGAGGCGGAAAACAGATGAATAAAACCGACACATTAAACCTCAAAGACAATATCCGAAGAATACCCGAATTCAAAGGCGTAGTCTTTTGGGACATAACCCCCCTTCTAAAAGACCCTAACTGCTTCCGCACAACCATAAAACAAATCGCAGACCACTACCGCAACAAAAACATAGAGGTAGTTGCCGCCACCGAAGCCCGTGGATTCATCATCGGCGCACCCGTAGCATACGAATTGAATGCAGGGTTTGTACCAATTCGCAAAAAAGGTAAACTACCCTACAAATGCATCGACCTAACATACCAAAAAGAATACGAAAACGACACCATACAAATCCATGAAGACGCCATCACCAAGGGCCAAACCGTACTAATCATTGACGATTTACTTGCAACCGGCGGCACAGCTAAAGCAAACCTTGAACTCGTAGAAAAAATAGGCGGCAAAGTTGCAGGCATCGCCTTTATAGTTGAGTTAGATTACTTAGGCGGCAGAAAGATGCTCGGAGACAACTATGAAATTTTCTCGCTTGAGCGAAAACTCACACCAGACAGCTAACTTTTTGGTTGACTGACGCGCTGTCTTCGCCTTTTCTATTCTCTCATCAGCGCTGAAATGGTTGCTTATATTCGTTTGTTGTTACATCATGACAGTAACTCAGATTTAATACTGTTCTAAGCAGAATACTTATTCATACTGGAGTTGAAGATTTGGAAAACGTTTTTGCAGAGGAACGGCCAGCAATCAGCGCTGTTGTTACAGATGCTGTTTTGAAGCCTAAACGGAGTGCGTTTATTTTTATAACTGCCGAGTCAGAGGCAAGTCGTTTGGCTCTTGATGATTTAAGAAAAATCGATGAAGTTCAGGAGGTTTATCTTGCATTGGGTGCCTATGATCTTGTAGCCAAAGTCAGTTGTGACTCCCTTGATCATATAAGAGAAAGCGTGCTTAAACGCATCAGAAACCTAAGCAGCATCAAATCAACCTTAACTCTAACTGTCATCTAAGATTTCACCACCAGTCAGTAGAGTTAGATTCTGGCATCTAAGCATCTATAGATAAACTGGAAAATTGTACAATCTTTATCGCTTAGCGGTTGCGGTTGTTGCAACTAATTCTTCTTTGCTAATAACAATTGCGGAAATCGTCCCCTCTTGGATAATTTGTGGGGTGCTCTGTAGGCATTCATGTATGTGTTTCCAAAACATCATGCGGCTATGCCATGGAGGCGCATCACAGTGGGGACATTTAAACAGTGGTTGATCCAAATCTAGCACCATAACCATAAGGACTTCTTCAAGAACATATCAATATGTGGCTGTGTCAATCCTACAACGACAATAGTGGCTTAAAATATTTTTGAAGGGCCCCTTTCATCATAACCCTCTATGCTAAAACATGGGTTGTTTAATGGGGTTCTTTGCTGTTCCTTACCTGGAACAGTATGTTCCAAGATTAGACTAAAGATGCAGTATATCTTTTTATTACCTGATGTCAGATGAAAAAAATCTTAGTTCCGATAATTTTAACTATTCTGTTAATTTCGTTGAGTGTGGCAGTCAAGGACACAAGCGCTCAAGTTTCAACTATTACTATATATTCGGATGGTAGTGTTGGTCCTGCAAGTGGTGGTGTCGAGCGGGATGGCAACATCTACACTCTAACAGGGGACCTCTATTTCACTACTATTGAAATCCAAAAAAATGACATTATATTAGATGGTGCAAACCATACCCTCCACGGACCTGGCGTTCCAATACACACTGACCCCCCTGATGATCTCAAAGACTATGCGGCTATATCTCTAATGGCAAGCAACGTAACCATAACCAATTTCCATATCGCCAACTGGACCGCAGGAATATATGGCGCATACAACAATAACACCATAACAGCTAACGAATTTAGCGACAATGCTCGGGCTATCGCACTGTATGCCACTGACTACACCATCAGCAAAAACATCATACAGCAAAGCGGTAGTGGAATCTATATTAAAACCGGCGCATTGACCCCCACAGGGGATAACAACCGCATAATCAACAACCACATAGTTAACAACGCTTGGGCATTTAACATAATAAGTGGCAACGGAACAACAATAACCCAAAACAATGTAACCAACAACGACGTAATACTCTTCATTAGTAGATTAAGCCAAACTTGGGCTGGTTATCATTTAATATATATGAACAATTTCATAGATAATACGCAGGTGCTTGATTTCCATATTGACCAACCCGGTGTGTCAGGTGTTGTTACGCTTTCGCCTGTTGGACAGTGGGATAACGGTACCTTTGGAAATTATTGGAGTGATTACCTTACAAAATATCCCAACGCCTCCGAGAGCGATAATTTAGGCATAGGTAACACACCATATTTGTTTGAATCTTCCGCAATACCTTGGAGTCGTGGTACCCCCGATGGCACATTCACAGAGGGCATAACCATTTTTGGCCAATCTATCGATCACTATCCACTCATGCAGGTCTGCGACATATCCACTGAGACAGAGACAGAAACTTTCAGCCCCCTCACTGTGCCTCCCTCAGGCACTTCAGAACTACCGGATAACCTGCCCACCGGATATATGGCCACAGCCGTACTTGTGTGTATTTTAGCCGGCATAGTTCTGATTGCCGCAATATACCGAATAAAACGCCGCCCGAGTCAATAAACGATCTGACAACCCTTCTTATTTTTTACCCTAATGCCGCCAAGGTATGGTGTTGGAAGTTGCAGGCGCAAATAGCCTCGGCGGTTTGCTAATCAGAACCAGTATTTCCAAGGGTAGTTTTGGCAGTTTATTTGTGGTCGTCTTGTCTTCTATTTTTGTAACTTCAATGTCATTAACTTAGCACTACAACGAACAGGGATTGAATGCATCACTTATGCGAACAGCACAGGCGCTTTTTCGCTGGTGATTGATTAAGAAAAAGCCGTTTTGCACTATGTTTCCATGAGCAAGACAAATTGTAGTGGTTGCAATTTGAAGGTTTTCTGTTGGTTGATTGCGGTTGTTCGGGTTAGTTTTGGTTTGTGTAAAATTTTGATGCAGAGTTGTTATACATAAGACATGACATTTCAATACCCCTGTAGAGCAAATAATAACCCGCCACCACCAAACAAACCCTAACCAACCCAACAGCTCCAATTGCTTACACACCTAAAGTCAATGACAATATGTACCTTAGGTTTTGGGGAGCGAAATAATCGTTAGTGCAGTGGAATATAAAGCCGTTTAGGGGTTGTAGAGTTATTCTTGAGCGTGTTTGCGCTATCTATACCTGCATATTTATAACCTAAATAGAATAAACACTCCCCAAAGAAGCCTGGAGAGACAACCCGTGTCTGCAAACGCTCGTTCACTTAAATATGTGTTGGGATGGCTGATTGCAGGCACCCGAGGCGGGCTGACTCGTGCACGGATAATTGAGGCATTAAAAAAAACTCCTCAGAACGCTAATCAGCTAGCGACATCACTTATGATGGATTACAAAACAATACGGCATCATCTTGAAGTGCTGGAAAAAAATCATATGGTAACTTCTGTGGGTGACAGATATGGTGCAACATATTTTCTCTCGCAAACTCTTGAGGACAACTATGGTTTGTTTGAGGAGATTGTGAAGAAAATCGGGAAAAAGTAAAAAAAGGAGAATAATCAAGAGGAAGAAATGATGAATAGAAAACAAGCTATCTTCGTTCTGCTTATCGCTTTGTTAGTTTTATCTGCATGTGCTGCAGTTTTAGTGGCCCTCTATCAGGGTGAAGCACGGAGTCACCCTAATTTTCCTTTCGGACCAAGAGTATATCGGCCTAACCCCGCAGACATAGAATTGTACTATTGGGCAAGAACCATACTCTCAACCATAAACATAGTACTAATTACCGTGTTAATCGCTAGCTACATAAGCATCTACTCAAGAACCAAATCAGAATTTACCATCGGTTTACTACTCTTTGCATCTTTTCTGCTTATAAAAGAC
This sequence comes from Candidatus Bathycorpusculum termitum, assembly GCA_031254875.1. Lineage (GTDB taxonomy): Archaea > Thermoproteota > Bathyarchaeia > Bathyarchaeales > Bathycorpusculaceae > Bathycorpusculum > Bathycorpusculum termitum. The sequence continues at coordinate 2,328 of JAIRTW010000088.1, read as the reverse complement.
ATAGCTTGGAGCCCGTTTATAATAGGTGCTTTAGGCTTTGGTATATTTGGGCTGGGTCCCTTTGCGTTCCTGCCTGACCTATTTGAGATGGCGGCGCTTCTTGTGCTGTTCTACTTAAACGTCAAATACTAACCGTTCCCTTGCTTGTTCTGTAAATATGCGGGGCAAAATATGGAAAAGCTATTTAAGAATCAATACTGCACAAACAAACGGAAGAGACCCAAATGACCCAGGAACCCCAAACAAAAAAGAGTACCAGCATAACTGTTATCGCATTAAGTATAATCTGTGTTATACTCGTGGCCAGCACAGTCGGCGCATTTACCCTCTATCGTCCCGACCAGACTCTATTAGACGAGAAAGAAAAAACCATCGATTCATTAAATATGGAAATATATGCATTAAGAACTCAACTATCTAATCTGATTGCAAATCAAACTCAGAGCAGTAATACACAAAACGAAATTGCTGTTCTGAATAATCGATTAACCGAGTTAGGCAACGAATATGCATCATTGCAACGCAGTTATGCGGCGGCTCAGCAGGTAATACGTTTAGAGGTTTCAAAAATCATCTACAACGGAACAGTGAAACAAGAGGTCGACCATAAAACCAGTATCTACAAAAGTGAAATAAATGAACTTGCTGCAGGCTACGTTTTCGTAGAAGCTCAATCGAATTCAACTTCAACTTACGTTCAAATCAAGTACAGCTACACCTACGACAACAAAAACATGCCCTTTGAGTACACCGTACCACTGGGCGAGAAAGGAACGGCATTGTTGCCGATATTGCCTGCTACGCTTGAGATTTTTGTTGGCAACGAAAATGCTGAAGATGATAACGAGGTAAAAGCTATAGTCACACTGTACTATTAGCCTCCTTATTTTTTTGAGAGTGTTCATTTAAATATTGTTGTGCAACGTTCACCCTATGTATTTTATCCGGAATTGGACAAATTAAGCCACCCGAACCTGCTGGAGGTGACATTAGGGGTGTCTGGGGTCAAAATTTATAGCGGTGTGATTTTGGGCAATACGGCATTAAGAAATGGTGGTGGGGTGTGGGTTGATGTTGGAGATCTTGATAAGCTCTATGTTTTTGATGGGGTCGTGTTTTCTGATAATCATGCTTCTGTTGCATATACTCGCAACTCTACCCTGATGAGCTGTATAATACCCATATAGACCGAAATGTTACGTGGACAACCCCCTACACCCAAGGTTACAATAACTTTGACATAAGCTACATAAACGGCGCCCTACTTCCGGGTACACCCCCAGTCCGAGTTCCGTCCAAGTGAGTTAAGGTTCTCTTTGTCTTTGGGTGTTATGGTTTTTTTAGTTATAGCTGTTGGTATTACCCTTGTTGTTGCATTTTTTATTCAAAAAACTTGCTGTGTTCTCTTGAATATTTTGTGGGATGTTTGTAGTTGATGGAAAATTGGTGGTTGTATGGTGTTTGGTTTGTTTGCTTATCGCCCAAACTGAAGTGATCCTCACAAGTGTACACCGGAAATGCGTGATCCACTGCCGTTTTAGTGGTTTTTATGGTTTGCGTTTCTTTCTCTTACCCTAATGTCCTCAACGCGATGTTGCCAAAAAACATGGGTACTGCTATTGGCCTATTAAGCCAAATGTGTTTTTTAATAGCTGAGCGTGTCTGATAGAGGAGTGGATGTGAGGTAAGCTGCAAGGCGGTTTGTTTTGTGGGTTCGTGTTTGTGGGTCTTTTTATTTGAGCTGTATTTTATATCCCAATATTTTTATAACGTCATTTAATGCGGCATCATCTTTGACGGTTGTTATTATGGGCAACAGTTTTCCCGTAGGTTTTTCAACTTTCGCAGTTGTTATTTCTAATGCCTTAAATCCTTCGATAGTTTTTTCGGTAAAGAAAACCGTTACCTTAAAACCTACATTCCATACTGAGAGCCATGCGATATTTTTCTTTTTTGTCAAAATTTTTCCTAGCCAAGCTTTTCCGTCATTATAGTATCGCCACTCAACTGACAGGTTCAAAGCCTCAATATTTTCGATAAATTTTAAAAAAATATTAAACTGGGCTGTTCCTAACGCGGCTTCAATAACCGATTTATCCGGATATACCCTCTCATCAGTTAGACTTTGCTTTTCCATACCTTTATCGCCTGTGTACTGTACTTATTGCGTAACTGTGGGCATTTATAGTTATAATAACAGCCCATATACCCTGAATTCCCGATAACCCGTAACTATGTTTGTGGTGGGATTATGTCAAGTGCTTTGTAGAGTTGTTTTTGTTTCTCAGTCATTTCACCCACTTTTAAAACCTGATCGGGATACTCAAA
>JAIRTW010000099.1 GCA_031254875.1 Candidatus Bathycorpusculum termitum | reverse complement strand
ATATCCCAAACATCGCGCTGCACAATATCCCAAACATCGCGCTGCACAATATCCCAAACATCGCGCTGCACAATATCCCAAACATCGCGCTGCACAATATCCCAAACATCGCGCTGCAGAACCTCTTGAGATGTTTCTATTTCTTTTGCGACATCAACGTAGACTTTTAGTGAGCCACGGATATCAAAAGAAAAGCCGCCATCGCAGGAGTATGTGTAGAGTTTGCCAGTAGGATTGACAAGCGGTTGAACTAGGGGTTGGTAGACGACTAGGGGTTGGCTGTTGCTTCCGACGCTGACTAGGAATTTCATGCCGGTTACTAGATTAACCTCTTTTGAAGCTTTTGCATTAAAGCTAATGTTGGCCTCTGAGGCACTGATGGGCACGCGTACATAGAAGCTTTCACCAGGTTTTACGCGGTTTATGATAGCTTGGCCTGCGTTTGTAAAGGCTGCGTTTGCACCGCCGGCTGTGAAGGTTAGAACAAAGTCGATATCTTTGAGGGCATAGTTGTATGAAACGCTAAAGGGTCCATAGTAAGCATAGTTTCCACTTTCAACTCTGTTGGCTGTGCCTTGCATTGTGACGTCTACGTCGTATTGTAGGGCTAGATCGAAGCGGTGGTCATATACGGTGTCAATTTCTGCGCGGGTGATGCCTACGCCAGCTTGTGGGTTAATGTATGCGATGTCGGGGTGGATAATGCGCCAAACAACTGTTTGTGCCAGAGCGATGCCTTTTGCGGTGTCAAGTCCGTAGTTGATTGACACATAGTTGAGCACTGCTAGGATCTGGTCTTTTTGGGATGGACTGAGACCGGGGTAGTGGTCTAAATCAACCATCTCATATTTTACACCGAGGTTGGTTGTGATTTTTTGATTTACGCATAGGGCATAAATCACGTTGCCATACTGGTCAACTAATTTCATCAAAGTTGACGTTGCAGCTGTTGAGCTGCCGCCAGTGTAATAGATGACGTTATTTGACCTAGTGTTGTTCACAAACTCGGTGAGTGTATAGACACTATCGTCTGCTGCTCTTGTCGTCTGCGGGAGTGCCGCAAAACAACCGACAACAAGCGTCAACAGTAATATCATAGATGCAAAATGTCTTGTCTTGTTTCTCATTACATTCACCAAACAATTCCAATGTTATCAGGTAGAATTGTCAGCCAAGCAATCGCTGATTTGCTATTAAAGGGCTATTTCAAAATGGGAATATCGCGTTTTTTGAAATACCACCGGCGTATCTCAAAATTATTTTACCAAAACTAAGCATTACGGCCAAAAACAGAACGCAACACTACGGCGCAGCCAGATTTTGATGAAGCCTATTTATTGTTACAACCCAAAGACAGCAACAGATGAATTGTTGTGAATGAGTCAACAAATCATTTTATCAACACTTTGTATATGGCGATTTAGGGGTTTGTTGTGTGTACAGGTCAAGCTTAGGTAATTATATTTTTGTGTGATTATTTATTTGGCTGATTTTTAGGATGATTGCGGCTTATGGTGAAGCGCGGCAGGATTTTAGCTATAATCTACGTTCAAAGATTCAAAGAGTTGCCTCCAACTTTGCGTCTAAATCCGGCTGGAGAAGCTTTAACCCTCAAGATTTCCAAATCCGCCATCTAAGAGTAAACATCCCAAATCTAGCCCCAGTTTTTCACAATTACCTCATCGTGCATATCAGCGACATTCACTATGGACAATGGGTTTCCTCTGAGCGACTAGAAGGCATCATCACATTGATAAATCAAAACCACCCAGACGCGGTGGCCATCACCGGAGACTTTGTTTCCTACCTCCTAAACAAGAGCATCGAAGACGAACTAGCAGCACAGCTCAAAAAATTACAAACCAAAGATGGCGTTTTTGCAGTTTTAGGAAACCACGATCATTGGGCAGGAGCTCAACGGGTCAAAGATATTCTAAAAAAAAGCAACATCATAGACCTCGACAACGACATCTATGAGATAAACCGAGAGGGCTTTAAGCTAATTTTTGCCGGAGTAGACAGCGTAATGATGAAAAAAGCCCAACTAGACCAGGTTTTAGAAAAAATACCCCCCAAAGACCCCGCAATTCTGCTAGTTCATGAACCAGACTTTGCCCTAACAACCGCCTCTACTAAACGATTCAACCTCCAACTCTCAGGACATTCACACGGCGGACAATTCTACATCCCCGGCTTGGGCACACCCTTTAGAGACAACTACACCCTACACTACCCCCACGGCCTCTACAACGTCGGCGATATGACATTATTCACCAACACAGGCTTAGGCACAAACAGCTATTGGCTCCGCATAAACTGTCCCCCCCAAATAGCCACAATCAACCTAGTATAGGTGCAACACATGGAGAAGCCAAAAAAAACTCTGGCACAATTTCTACTTCTCTGCATAGTGATTTTTTTAATCGCTATGTACCTGCCGGGGTTCTATATGCAAAACATCTTTTCAGCCGCAGCATTCACCCTAGTCGTGGCCTTTTTTAATTTCCTACTGTGGCCGCTTCTGCTACGATGGGTAGAAGGATTTTTAGTGATAACCTTTGGGGTGGGTTCATTTCTATTAAGCACCCTAATTATGTGGCTAACCACCCTATTTATCCCCGGCGTAGAAATCAGCACCCCCGCCTTGTTTTCAGCACCCATTTTTGTAGCGTTCATCAGCGCAGTTATCACACTGATTCTAAACATAGAAGATGACGACGTCTACGCCCGACAAGTCCATTCCCTACTGCGACGAAAAACAAAAAAACAAACCAAACACAACAAACCCGGATTTGTCTTCCTCGAAATTGACGGCTTATCCCAAGAAGCCCTCAAAAAAGCCATAGAGAAAGGAAAAATGCCCACCCTAGCAGAATGGCTAAAAAAGGGCACCCACAAAATCCAAGGCTGGGAAACAGACCTCTCATCCCAAACCTCGGCAAGCCAAGCAGGCATCCTCCATGGCTGCAACAACAACATCCCCGCATTCCGCTGGGTAGACAAATACCAAGGCAACAAAATCATCGCCTCAAACGGCATCAACGACGCCCCCCAAATACAACAACAGATCTCAAACGGCAACGGACTACTATCAACCAACGGCGGCGCAATCACAAACCTCTTCTCAGGCGACGCCAAAGACAACATCTTGGTCTATAGCACACTAAAAAACATCCGACAACTCTACAGCGAATCATGGGCAGCCTTCTACTCCCGACCCTTCAACCTAACCCAAGTTCTGGTGCTATTTTTAGGCGAGCTACTCTTTGAAGCAAGATCTAGAGTTAGACAATGGCGAAACAACATTGTTCCTCGACTTGAACACCGCGGCCTAACATACTACATCGCCCGTGCAGGCGCAAATGTTTTGCTAAGAGAAGTCAGCACCTACACCGTCATCGGAGAGATAATCGCAGGAGATAAAGATGTGGTGTATACAACTTTTTTTGGCTACGATGAAGTGGCTCATCACTGCGGCATCTATGATGAAGAATGCTTCAACGTGCTAGAAGGCATCGATAAGCGGATAAAACGCATACTCGCAGCTGAACATCACAGCAGCCGACGCTACCACCTCTGCATCCTCTCTGACCACGGACAAACAAACGGCGCGACCTTTAAACAACGCTACGGCACAACCCTAGATGAGTACGTAAAAAAATTTCTGCCCGAAAACGAAAACGTCTACCAAGAGCTCGACTCAAATCAGGATCATTTTTTTCAGATGTTAACCACCGCATGCGACAGTATTAAATGTAAACTGACTCAGGGTGCGAAAGCAAAAAAACTCAAAAAGGCAGGTGTAATTGTTTTAGCTTCGGGTAATTTGGGGTTAATTTACTTTACAAAATATCCTCACAGACTCACCTGGGAAAAAATCGATTTTATGTATCCTGGTTTGGTTACGGGTTTAGTCAGCCATGGAGGAATTGGGTTTGTGATGATGAAAACCCAAAACCGCGGTCCCGTTGTGTTAAGTGCCAAAGGCAGATATTACTTAGCAGAGGATAAAGTTGAGGGAGAAAATCCACTGGCTAAATATGGTAAAAACGTCACAGCCCATCTACGTCGAACAGATGGTTTCAACTGCGTTCCTGATATCTTGGTTATGAGTCTCTATGACGCCGAGAAAGATGAGGTGGCAGCATTTGAGGAACTCATAGGTAGCCATGGCGGACTTGGAGGCGGCCAATCTAAACCCTTTATCATGTATCCTGTAGAGTGGAACCTAACAGAAGGGGAAATTGTGGGTTCAGAGAAAATCCATCAGCTGCTCAAAGAGGTTATGCTTAAAACACAAGGCCAACATGAAAACGACACAAAAAATAGCTTTAGCGCACAAATTTCCCGCGGCCAGCAAAAAACACAACTACATTAACTGCCCAAGCCGCTTTAACAATGATCAAGAACAACAGGGCTAATTAATCAACATAGAGGGTAGCTAGTACTGCTTAACATCTAAAACTTGACAAATTCAAATAATGTGATATACTTTATGTGAAAGGGGTATCACATTATGAAAACTATAAAACTAACCAAAGAAAACCGCCAACAATTAGAGAAATTCACCACCAAAGGAATACACAGTGCAAGACTCATCAGACGAGCCAAAATCATACCCACACTCGACGAAGCAAACAACAAAAAATCAAAACAGACAACACAATCGCAAAAGAAAACACTGCAGCCGACAAACCATCGACACAATAAGAAAAAACTTTTTACAATCTGAAAACATCGAAATTTTCCTACAAAGAAAAAACGTAAAACACCCCCATCAAACCAAAAATAACCGGCGAAGTCGAAGCACGCATAATCGCTTTAGCCTGCAGCAAAGCACCCAACGGATTTACAAAATGGACCCTTAATCTATTAGCAAAAAAAGCCATTGAAAACGAAATAATTGAGAACATATCACACATGAGTATAGGATGCATTTTAAAAAAACACAACTTAACCTCACTTAGAAAAAATGTGGTGCATCCCCCCTCTCAAGATGCCGACTTTGTTGCTAAAATGGAGACATTCTCGAAGTCTACAAAGAGCCCCATAATGCGGAAATTCCTGTGATTTGTCTTGATGAAAAACCAGATCAACTATTAGACGAACGCCAAGAACCCCTTGCGATGAAAAAGGGTTCCCCTAAACGCATTGATAATGAATAATATGAGTGTAGGGGTACTTGTTCAGTATTTGTTTTCTGTGAACCGTTAAAAGGTTGGATTCACGGTGAAGCACTATCACGTAGGGCTACTCTTGATTATGCGCATCAAATTGAGTGCTGCTGACTGAGAGTCCTTATAAGAATTGTCTGAAAATCAAGGTTGTTCAGAATAATCTCAATGCTTATGTGATAGGTTCACTGTATAAGGCGTTTCCGCCGAAGCAGGCTCTTGAGTATGTGAAGAGATTAGAGTTTTATTATACGCCAAAGCATGGTTCGTGGTTAAATATTGCAGAAATTGCATTAGTGTTTTAGTTAGTCAGTGTATTGGTAGGCGTATTTCGAGTATTGAGCAGTTAAATGGTGAGGTTGTTGCTTGGGAGTTGCGTTATAATTCGCAAGTGCATGCTGTGAATTGGCAATTTACTGCTGATGATGCAAGAATAAGACTTAATAAATTATACCCCATAATTTTGTAAAGTTTTAGATGTTAATGGGTACTAGCGTACAAGAAGGGGAGTGTTATTACGGTTGATAACAGCATTAGCGTTTTTGCCCAACTTTGCAAAGCAAACAACAACTATCAGGCAAAAATATTCCCTATTTTGCTTGAGCATCTGGCTAATTGCAGGGCAAAAGAAATCCCACAACACGTTGAGCGAATGGCAGTTTGTATTAATGCCAGTAACAAAGAAGCATTTATAGCCGCTTTAGATGCAAGAGCAAATGAATTAGCTGAGTCGCAGAATAGTCGAATTTTGAAACTGAAAAAAAGCTTATAATCCAAGTTATTGGAAGTCATATGATTATTTGAGGTGTGTTTGTGTTTAATGAGATTTGTATTTATGAGGCGAAAATTGAGAAGCAGGATGAAATTGAGACATTGATGAGGGAGGTGGCCGAGTTTTATTTGTCGCAACCGGGTGTTATTGATGTTAAGTATATCAAGCGTACGCATCGTCAAGAGGACTTTAACGCGGTAAAAGCGGGAAAACCCCCTGTTAGACTCACGCGGTATGTTGGAAAAGTCACCTATATGCTCTACTTGGTCTTAGAAAACGAAGAGGCACATGCAAAATTGGCCGTGGTTGGATTAGAGAAGTTCTATAAACGGTGGACTAGGTGTCTAATTACGATGCCTAAAATATTGCTTGGCGAAAATATAGTGTAACATCTCTCAAAAATTAACGGTGACTATTTGAAGGATAACACGCTCAGTTATCGTTTCTTATTCTATTATGTTTTTCTTATTGTATCCTGAAACGGCTTTCCTGAATTAGTTCTTTGAGGTCAGCGTTATATTAGCAATGGTGATATATCTGTTTTCAACTCTGTCAGTATTATCTCTATAGACGGCAAAGGTTCCGAACTTAGTCTAGTAAGCCCTACATCCAAGTGAGACTTTAGAAGGTCTACTATGCCTGTAGGAAACAGTTGGTCAACACCTTCAAACACAACACCCTTAGCTTCACATTTTCTTAGGAACAACGCTTTAACTTTAGCTTTGTCGCATTTTTGGGTTTTTAAAAGTCTCCAAACGTCATAATAATCTCTGATTTTTCCTCTTTCAATTAGCGTTCGTAGTTTTTCTGCTAAAATAGTCTCAAGAGTGTACACATTTACTGAAAATGGGGGATAATCAAACATGTTTGGAACTATTTGCTCAGTAGTGTCGCCTAGAAATTTTTCGGTGGTGATTTCAATTTTTACAGTGTTTTTACTAATTGGTCCTTTATACTGAAATCTGATCTGAAGATACGCCGGGTTTAGAAAAGGCGGTTTGCTAAGAACAACAGAAATACCGCTGTCTTTTGCTATAATGTTTGGGACATCATTTGATAGAATTGTGGCAAGGTTTTCTAAACTGTTTTCTCCAAGTATTGTGAAGTCTAGGTCTTCTGAGAGACGCCAGTCTGAGGGAAATAAACTTTTGAAAGAGCTGTTCCGCCTTTAAACGTCAAACATTTTGAGAGAGGGCTTGAATATATGCCATAAAGTATCCAACCAAGGACGTAGGCTTTCTCAACTAGTCTAAGGCAAGCTTTTTTTCTCGCGCTATTTTTCTTAATTCTGAGGCGTTATCATGTTATGTTAACCACTTTGAAGGATCAATTATTACATTAATGACTAGTTTCCATTTTTCAATTATAGGGCCTCTTGTTTTTACTGAGCAATCAAGTAAGGAATAGCCTGCTGAGAGTGGAACACGAGAGAGTAAGTCCAGTGCTTTTTCTAGGCATATTGTTTCGGAGAGATAACCTAGTCTTTTTAGGACTGTTTTGTTGCCAAGTTTTTGGGCAAGCTGTACCAGTTTGGTTTGATCAATTTCGTTTTTGGCAAAGAAGAGGGTTTTGGCTACTTCTTCTATACCGCCACAGTGTTCGGGATGATCTAGACAGTCAATTATAGTTTTTTCTTTTGAGGAGATTTTTATTTTTCTATTTTCGATTTCTGTTTCTTCAATGTCGAACATTTTGTGTGGTGGGATTGTGACGAATCGGAATTTGGTGTTTAGTATTGTTTTGGTGTTTCGTGGTTTTGTTGTTGCAATGTAGACTGTTGGTGGAGTTTGGTCTGTGAGACCGTGGTAGTTGAGGGCACTCCAGTAGGCGATATAGTAGGGTTCAACAAGCACAGATGCTATGACAAAGCTGTGTAAAGTATAGTTGGCTGCGCCTTTTTCTCCTGCTTCTAGGGGTGTTATTAGGTATGTGCCATTTTTTATTTTAAGGAGCCATTTTTTGCGTACTAGCCAATCGAGGAGGTTTTTTGGGTTGTCTGTAAATTCTTTGAGGTCTTTAGTTGTGAATATTGTTTTGCCGGCATAGCTTAAGCTTGATAACACTTTTGCTTCCTTCTCTGACAAAGTACGGCTATATGATGTTATCATTTTTCGTGTACACACTCGAATACCGTGAATATATTATAGTATAACACTCTTATAAAGATAAATCCACCAGCAATTTTGAGACAAAAAATGGTTGAACAAAATTGGTGTATACTTTAAGTCAATGTTTAGATAAAAAATGGTGGTGTAGAAGTAACATCGTTTGTGGTGATGTCGTGATGATCTTGTATGTTCGAATCTACCGCACTATGTTTTGTTTGTCTTGTCTGTTTTTGTGAGTTGCTTTATGGCTCGGTCAAAATCACTCTCAAGCTGTTTCAATTCTCTGGTGCGATAAATTTCAAATTCTTTCTCAGCCTTTTCAATAGCTTGCGTATGCGAAATTTTTCCTTTGCCCACAACCAGTTCGCGCCTATTGGCAAGCAACTGCCTATCAAGCTCCGCAATCCAATCGGTCATTGTCATCGTGTGCTCCTCTAAGGCTTGTAACTCGGCATAATCAAGAAATTGCGACACCAACAAATTCAACACCTGCAATTCTTTCTCGCTTAGATAGTTTTTTGCAACACTCACATCTTCTTTAGTGATGTAATCGCCTTCAAAATTGGTCATACCCACCATAGGTTTTTTGTTATCCACACGTTCAAAAACAACCTCAGCTGCGGTATGTTTATGCGCAGCATAGTGCATTTTATTTTGCACTGTTGCAAAAAATTCTCGCGTGATGTCAGCTTTTGGATTGTAATCAACCGCGGTAGCGTAAATGTCGGTAACCTGCTGATACAGATTACGTTCACTACTACGAATATCACGGATACGTTGTAGTAATTCATGAAAATAACGTCCACCACCATTCTTTAACCGCTCATCATCAAGAGTAAACCCTTTGCGAATATACTCATTTAATCGCTTAGTTGCCCACTGACGAAAATGAGTACCACGCAAAGACTTAACGCGATATCCCACAGAAATAATCACATCGAGATCGAAATAATCAACCTGATATTTTTTACCATCGGCGGCAGTTGTTGCATAATTTGCAACAACTGAATTTCGATCTAATTCTCCTTCGTCAAACACGTTTTTTATGTGACGGGAAATGGTTGACTTATCTCGCTCAAACAACATAGCCATCTGGTCAAGAGTTAGCCAAACGGTTTCCTCATCAAAACGTACATCAACGGATATTTTTTCATCATCCGTTTTGAATATAATGACCCGATTATCCGACTCTTTCATGAACCACCCTCATCTGTAGCAAGCGATTGCTCTATCTCTTTTAAATCCGTTGCTAAGTTTCGCGGGTGTTTTTCGATTTTTAGCGGTTTTTATGGTTGTAATTGTTTGCGAAGGCGTTTTGTTGAATGGCATTAAGCAAGTAAAACAATGCAAGCCTCAAAAAAGAAGAGAGGGGTTAGTTGCAGAAAGAAACATTGTTTATGGCAATATCGCCATGGTCTTGGGGGTTCAAGTCCCACCCCGCCACCACTTAAAATAAACCAATCCAACCATAACACCGACAATTAGAACTAATATACCAACTACAATAGGGTTTAATGAAAAATCTTCTGGAAAGTTTTCAGAATTATTATTTGTGGTTGGGCTATTATGGTTGTTTTGATTTGATGTGGAGGTTGGTGTGTTGATGTTTTCGGGTATTGATATCGATTGTATGCTACCCCAATCACTTGGACGTGGATACAGAAACGATGCGGGTACTACGAGTTTCCCGTCGCTAACTGGGGGCGTATAATAACCCAACCATGCCATAACTCGGACGTCGACTGTCCCACCAGCAGGATAAGAGTTAGCAGGTAAGACAACAATTGTATATCCAGAAGTTGATAGCGTGTCAACATGGCTTTTTTGCCAGTCATTTTCGAAATGACCTTTTGTCTGAATGAAATATCTCATACCCAAAGCATCACCGGCAATACTTGCAGGAAAAGCTTGGTTTTTAATCGTGATCTCTAGCGTGAAATTTTTGACATGATAGCCTTGATGTATTTCAGTCGTTACCTTGCCTGTATATGGGTCAGTGTGCGATGTTGTGGTTGCGGGTACGTCGTATGAGTAGTTAACGTATTTTATAGTAAATTCTGGAACAGAAGGTATTGGTAGAGGTGCGTTAATATCAGGTTCAGCATTTACAGGTTTTGTTATTAACAAAGTTAGGCATAACATAGCGATAATTATTGTTAGAAATAATGTGAAAGTTGCCCATTTTACCATTATTAGTCAAGTACATAGAAACGATAAAAAGTTTTTGAAGATTCTTACAGCTCTTGCTCAAAATTCAAAGAAGACGAATAATTGTCCCAAGCCAGCAATTTTGCTTCATGCGTTTGTCGTGAGATAGAGGCTGCCTATAAAGTCCGCTATTCCAGCCAGTTTCTAGATTTTATAATTGGAACGTCTAGGAACGTTAATTTTATTGCGTCGTCATAGGGGCATACTTCGATACATCGAGCGCATAGAATACATCTTGATTCAGTCACGTCACCCCCTTTTTTCTCATACACAGCGGTAGCTTGAGTTGGGCAAGCCCGTTTACAAATACCACATTTCGTACATTTTGTCGGGTTCTTTTTTAAACGCGTCATGGCAATTTGCTTGAAGGGCGTAAAAGTACTCAGCAACGCAGTCAAACCACCTAAAGGGCAGATCCTACACCAAAAACGCCTATAAACCAGAGATAGCACTGTGACAATAATTAGAATTGTCAAATTGATAGATGTAATATAGTAGCCAGCCATCCAATAAGGCCCATAAAAAATTTTAGAGATGTGTTCAAAATTTATCAGACCTAAACCAGATTCAACCAATACACAAAGAGGCCTCATTGGACAAACCAAACAAAACGGCTGATTAAGAGAACCCCCAAATCCGGTTTGTCCTGCAGGTCCTGCTGGCGTGGTACCTGCAATAAGTTCGGTGCCAAAAATGGCACCGGAAGCAAAGATAACGCTTAGAAGGAGCACAACCACAAGGATAAGGTATCTTGATTGGGCAAGTTTTGTGTTGGTTTTTTCGCTGAGTTGTAGATGGCGTAGTCGTGCAAATATGCGGATTTGGCTTAAAATATCCATATAGAGGCCAAAGGGGCATATCCAACCGCAGAAAAATTTTCCCAAAACTATAGAGGCTATTAGCAGCGAAACTACAACTATACCTATTTTTTCTAAACCCGAGGTAGAGTATATGGCGTCATAGCCATTTGAATAGTCCCAATAGGGAAAAAGGTAGGCTTGTAGTTGCCAAAGTGCGCAAGTAACTGTTCGTCCATGAGAGTAATAACATGCGAAAACCGGGAAAGTGAAACCGTCTGGGAACTCGTTTGACAGAAAATCTGTTCCTAGGAGCAAACTGCGGGGTGATGGCCCGATGGGTTGCCATTGGGGTAGATTAAATGGCCCCAAGATAAGACCCATAAATATTGCAACAAGGGAAATGACTTGGATGAAAAACCTCAAGCGACTTATTTTTCGGGTTTTGTTCGTTGAGAGTTTTATGATAAGATAGATTCCTGCCAGTGCTATCACCGCAAATATAGGCAACATGATATGGCTTGGCAGTTCCCAAGACATTGGGCATCTTCCTAATGTTTTGCTTTCTGTCTACTAACCGTTTCATCTATAGTTTTGGTTCTTATTTTAGCCAAGACAGCAATGGCTACAATTATAGACAGCCCAATACCCAAGGCTATAGCTACGGTATGTTTCTCATAGAGGGGCAAGTTTGCATAAGCCTTGCCGTTTCCAAAAAAGTCTGCAAAGGTTACTCGTTTTACATTTACGCACCCGTTTACATTGGTTATAATTATTGTTTCATCATCAAGGGAATTCCAGTCTTTGCCTTCAACTAAAGAGCACTCAGGGGTATTAACGCTCCATTGAGTTTGCAGGATTAATAAATCCACTTGGGAGTCTATGGCAAGGGTTAGTATCTGGGTGCCGTTGTTTTTAGTTGTGTATGTCAACTGTTCGCTTTGGAAAGTAGAGTTTTGGGTTTTCTCATAAGAGAGAAAGGTTAGGTTAGAGTTTTGTGCTGAAATTTGGAGGCTTCTTAGTAGTTGTGACTCCGTTAAGCGCAGATTTGTAAAACTCCACGTATCGTTTGCAAATACGGCACTGTGATAGGTAGCATTTACCCCAAAACAGATACATCCTGCGCAATTAGGGAGGAGGAAGTGTGTTGTTGGTGTTATTGCTGTATAGGGTGGCATCGGGCTTGGGACGCTTGTTTGAAGCCGGGGCAACGGTTGTTGGAGGGGGGTATTGTTAACTGCAAGAGTTTCTATAACAGAGACGGTTGCACTGTTATAATTTATAACATAGGCATAGTTGCCATTGGGCGTTATCGCTATGCCATAGGGGCCGGCTCCAACAGGTATGGTTGCGGCTACCATGTTTGTAGCTGTACTTATTACCGTCACAGTATCACCACTGAGATTTGTAACGTATGCATATGAGCCATCTGTCGTTAAAGCTATACCGGAGGGTTGGCTTAAGCCAGTTGCCGTTGCTATAACAGTGTTCGTATAGGGATCTATTACTGATACCGAGCCGCTACCGGAATTTGCAACATAAACATAGTTGTTGTCTTTGGACGAAGTAACTATATCAATAGGACCAATTTCAACGGGTATGGTGGCTATAACTGAATTCAGAGCAGTATCAATTACTGAAACGGTGCCGCCGCCAAAATTTGAAACATATACATATACTCCATCAGGTGTTATAGCTAAGCCTTGAGGACTATTTCCAACAGGTATTGTTTCCACTACCATATTTAGAGCGGTGCTAACAACTGAAACTGTGCATGTGCCAAAATTTGAAACATATGCGTATTCCCCGTTAGGAGCAATAACCACGCCATATGGGCCGATTCCAACGATTATCGTTGTTAACACTGTGTTTGTTGTTGTGCTTATCACTGAAACTGAAGCGCTTCCGCCATTAGTGACGTAAACGTATTTGCCGTCTGGTGTGACTGCGATACCAAATGGACTAATTCCAACAGGTATTGAAGCTGTTATAGTGTTTGATGCAGTGTTGATGGCTGAAACTAAACTGCTTCCACCATTAGTCACGTAGGCGAATTGTCCATTAGGTGTCAGAGCTACGGCGAAGGGCTGGTTTAATCCAGTTATCGTTGTAGGTGATTCGGGTGTTTGAGTTGGTTGGGATGACGGAGTAAAAGCATACAGCAGTAGGAAAGATAGAGCAAGAAGGAAACCGCCAAAGAGTATAACTTTTTTTGTCCCTCGCCTCATGCCCATAGCCAGTAACCTACTGCTTTGACCGATTATAACATTTATGGCAGATGCTTTGCTTATTTACATACATTCTACGGTAGGCAGTCTGTAGTGTTACTGCCCTTTAGGGGTAGGAAATTGGAGAGTATTTCAAAAGGGATTATGTACAAGGTTCCAAATCTCCTCTCGCGAACCATTGACATGAAAACGGGCAAACAGAAAAATAATCGAGAGTGTTGCAAAAAGGATTGTGAGATGGTTTAGCCTTTTGTTTTTGTGATGGTTATGAAATGTCCAAAGTGTGGAAAACAACATTGTGTAAAGGCAGGTTTTAATCACAATAGACAACGCTACAAATGCAAAGACTGCAAATACCAATTCACCCAAACAAAAGACAAAAACACCACAAAACGCGCCTTCGCCCTCTACCTCTACGTAGTTGGATTATCCATGAACGCCCTTGGACGCATGCTAAAAGTAGAACCCTCCACCATACTGTACTGGGTAAAGAATTTTGCTCTAAAAACCTATGAAAAACCCACCCCACAAGGCGAAGTCATAATTGAGCTCGATGAAATGTGGCACTTTTTACGAACAAAAAAAACAAGGTCTGGATCTGG
>JAIRTW010000014.1 GCA_031254875.1 Candidatus Bathycorpusculum termitum | reverse complement strand
TGTTGGTGTTGGGGTGGGTG
This sequence comes from Candidatus Bathycorpusculum termitum, assembly GCA_031254875.1. Classification (GTDB taxonomy): domain Archaea; phylum Thermoproteota; class Bathyarchaeia; order Bathyarchaeales; family Bathycorpusculaceae; genus Bathycorpusculum; species Bathycorpusculum termitum. The sequence goes on along the minus strand of JAIRTW010000014.1, from coordinate 5,394 downwards.
TTGGTGTTGGGGTGGGTGTTGGTGTTGGTGTTGGTGTTGGTGTGGGTGTTGTGGTGGAAGTAGGGGCGGGAGTGGTGGAGGGTGTAGCATGTGTGGGTGATGGAGTGGGGGATGTGCTATGGGTGGGCAAGGGGGGCGATGTGGGGGATGCACTAGGGGTGAGGTGTGTACTAGGGGTTGGTGTTTCAGGTACAACGGTGGTGAAGAGTTGTTTTAGAGTTTGAATTGTAAAGTTGTTTTCATGGAGATATTGCATTTGTGCCGCAAAAGTTTCCATTGCAACAGATGTAGGAACAGAACCATCACTTATGTGATGATAAAAGAGTATGATTATATTTGAACCACTGGCCTGCTCTACGTATTCGCTAAATGATTCCAAAGTGGTGGAGTTAAATACCTCATAAGCCGGTAATGCATAAGGATTGAAGGGCTGGTTTAGATCAAGATTTGTTGGGGTTATGCCGCGTGCTATGTAGTAGTATTGTTGCACTATATTCTCTATTTCTGTCTCTCCAGGGCCGATCCCTTCGGGATAAACAAGTACTGGTGCATTGATGTTGTGCTTTAAGAGGTCTTGTTTGCTCTGGGACAGTTGATATTCAACATCTATTCTGTCTATCTCGGTTAGTCGATTATGGTCTACTGTGTGGCTTGCAATATCATGTCCTTGTGTATGTAATGTTTTAATTTGGTTCCAGTTCATGTAGTCGGGTATTTTATCGGGGAAGGAGGTAATTATATTGAATGTGGCTTTGAATCCATACTTGTCTAGTATGGGTAGTGCAGTGGTGAATTGGTCTTCCCATCCGTCATCGAAACCTATGCAAACTACCCTTTCCCCATCTTTGGGTACATTGAGTTGGTAAGTATAGTTTTCATAAGGAATTGAGGGTAGTTTTGTGAATGGGGATAGTGATATTATTGATTGTAGTGGTTCATAGACCACAAACGCCACAGTGACTAAGCTAAGCAACATGACGAGTATCAAAGCGTTTTTACTTACATACGCAGTATCATCTGACATGATAATATGCTCCAAACGGTGCTTTCTATAGCATAAATGACCCTGCTAAGGGTTTAATGCGATTTAATGCCTATGAAATTAGCATTGAACGAGCTTGGTTTTTTTTTATTAACATTCCTATTAGTTTTGCCTTGATAAAAAACTAGTTTCTTGTAGGTATTATTGTGTTTATGAGAATATATCAAATTAGTTGCGCGTTTGAAATTGGCGAAGCCACACCCTGCCGCTATTGTATGGGTGGAGACAACTTCTCAACATGCTAAATAGGTGACATCGAGGAAAGCCTCAGTTCTAACCCTTTTCTGCACATAACAAGGGCTTTGAGATAAAATTATTTTGGGTTACTCAAATGGCCGAACAAAAATACTTATCCAATCGCAAAGACCCACATGAAACCAACATGCAAACAAGCATCGCCTTAGCTTCCAAAGTATCCATCGGAGCGATGCAAACAAAAACCCCCACACATACCGTGGCCAAATCAAAGCGAAAAAGTAAATATTTTCCCTCTTTTGGGGTCCGATGTGGTGGTGTTCCAACTTAGAACACTGTTCCATCACTGCTAAATCCCCTTTGAGGTCCCCTTTCATTTTTTAAGCGCAAAATAAAGACGTTGTAGAGGGATAATTTGATTTCGGGGTTGCTACAGAGCCGTTATGTGTGTTTATAGATTAAATTTAGGCTGAAAAATGGTTCAAGGCATAATATGGGGAATTCTGCCATGCTATTGGATGATACCCTGCCTTCCAGCCAAGCTGTTAGTTGATTGACTTGCCAACAATTATAAAAACAAGTTAGCGGTAATTATTCGAATACTGAAAAGAGGAAAAGAAAAATGACTTATAAAAAAGCACATGTGTTTTTAGTAACCCTCCTGATAATATCTCTGACTATACCGCTTTCTTTACCGCTAGTAAAATCGGCGCCAGTACATCATAAAGCAACCTTTGCATACATCGGAGCTACGCCCAACCCGCTTGGTGTAGGGCAAGAAACACTCATTCACATAGGCATAACAGATGAACTAGAACTTGTTCAATACGGCTGGCAAGGATTAACTATAACGGTAACAAGGCCAGACAACACAACTACAACTCTTGGACCATTCAAAACTGACGCCACAGGCGGAACCGGAACAGTCTTCATCCCCGACCAAATAGGCACATACTATCTCCAAACAAACTTTCCAGCACAGTGGTTCAACTGGACAAGCAGCGGCGGCGCAGACATCTTCTATGAAGCAAGCACAAGCGAAAAGCTAGCACTTAACGTAACTGAATCACAACCAACACAGTTCTACCAAGGTATTCCCCTTCCAACTGACTACTGGACAAGACCAATCAACAACCAATTTAGAGATTGGTACACAATTGCAGGAAATTGGCTACAACCAACACGCAATGAAGGGCCCTTTGTTCCCTTTGAACAAAATGCTCCTGACACAGCACACATCCTTTGGGCAAAACCATTAACCGTTGGCGGACTAGTCGGCGGTGCGTACGAAACAGAAGGATATGAGCACGGTGATGCATATGAAGGATTGTGGGGTAACGGTTCACCCGTAATTATGGGTGGAATCGTTTATTACAACAACGATAAAGACCTTGGTTCTAACCGAACCGAACGCACAGTTTCAGCAGTTGACCAACGCACAGGCGAAGAACTATGGACCCGATCCCTCATAGACCCAGCAACAGGTGTTACCCTATCCTTAACATGCGGTCAAATACTTACCTGGAACTCATACAACTATCAAGGAGCAAAATCATACCTTTGGGCGAACTCTGGCTCTACATGGAACGCGTTTGATCCATATACTGGCAGATGGGAATACAGTATATCTAACGTTCCTTCAGGCACACAAATTAGAGGACCTAACGGCGAGTTTCTAATCTATACCTACAACAGAAACGGATACCTAACACTTTGGAACTCAACTCGCGTCGTTAGCACTGATGGTAGCTTTCTATACTCAACAGGTTTAGGAACAACTTTCAGAGCAACACCCGACCAACCCCGTAATGGTGGATATCAATTTAATGTTACCGTACCCGCAGGATTACCTGGAACAACAGTTGCAGCATACAGTGATGAAATAGTACTTGGAAACGATTTACAATCAAGAACAGCAACCTCAAACATCCTTGGTCTAACAGGTAGTCCATGGAATTTCTGGGCAATCAACGTTAAATCTGGTCAAGAAGGAACTTTAATGTACAACCGGGCGTGGAACCCGCCAGCAGGCAACCTATCACTAACATTCGAAAAAAGCAGTTTAGCTGACAACGTTTTCACAGTTTGGAGCAAAGAACTACGTGGACGCATCGGTTTTAATATGAAGACCGGTGAACAAATCTGGGGTCCAACAGAACCCGAATACTACATGCAAACATTCGGCTTACAAAGCAACATGGCATACGGTAAGCTATACTCAACTGGATACGGTGGCCACTTATACGCATACGATCTAAAAACAGGAAACCGACTATGGGACATAAAGATTGACGAAGGATACGGCGGTACAGAAGTTCTCTGGAGCAGCAACTGGCCAATGGCTCTAATGTTTATTGCAGATGGCAAAATCTACATGGCACATTCAGAGCACTCAGCTATCCAACCCCTTCCAAGAGACGCTCCATTCATGGCAGTTAATGCAACCGACGGCAATGTAATCTTCCGTATCAACGGTGCATTCAAACAGCCGCGGTGGGCAGGACAAGCCGGCATCGCAGACGGTATTATTACCTTATTTAATCCATACGACAATCAAATTTACAGTATAGGCAAAGGTCCATCAAAGACTGCAGTTACAGCATCACCTAAAGTAATGTCACTTGGCAACGCTATTCTAATTGAAGGTACAGTCTTAGACAATGCGGCAGGAACTAACAATGTTAACATTGCAACAAGATTCCCCAACGGCGTCGCCGCAGTCTCTGATGCTAGCATGAATGAATACATGAAACATGTTTACATGCAGTTCCCCGCCCCAACAGACACAACAGGCGTACAAGTGACACTTAGCATCCTTGACAGCAACAACAACTACAAAGTAATCGGCACAACAACGACCGACGCAAATGGCAAGTTCAGCTACATGTGGGAGCCCGAGATCGCAGGAACAACAACCATATATGCAACATTCTCAGGAACAGGCGGATACTATGGCTCAACAGCAGAAACAGCTGTTGGCGTAACAGATCAAAACCAAACACCCGCGCCAACAACAGCACAACAATTGATGATCGAAGCATACTTTGTACCCGCAGTCGCAGCTATCATTGTTGCGATACTCTTAGTTGGCTTAGCATTGGCAATATTTTTGAAAAAACGCGTATAAAGGCGAAGAAAATACCCCCTTTCTCCCTTTTTTAGTTAAATCTGAACTTGGCAGTAATAACAAACCTGCAATGCTGAACCTGATATTAACACACCTAACCGTAGCGTTGATCCAGTCTGTTTATTGAACAAATTTAGCTATCTCTGTTTCAATTCTGACTGGATCAAACAATATTACCTCTGCGTGGGCGTCTGAGAAATCAAAGCCCGCTTTTGTAAACAGCACCTTTTTGATAGGTTTGTTTATTTTAAGAGCCTTCGAGTTCTCTTCTAGTCGGTAAAGTTCGGCTCGAGAAGTTTTGAGAGTGTTGCAAAAAGGATTATAAGGTGGTTTAGCCTTTTGTATTTGCGATGGCTATGAACTGTCCAAAGTGTGGAAAACAACATTGTGTAAAGGCAGGTTTTAATCATAATAGACAACGCTGCAAATGCAAGGACTGCAAATGCCAATTCACCCAAATCACAGATAAAAACGCCACAAAACGCGCTTTTGCTCTCTACCTCTACGTTGTTGGATTATCCATGAATGCCATTGGGTGCATGCTCAAAGTCGAACCCTCCACCATTCTATATTGGGTAAAGAATTTTGCTCTAAAAACCTATGAAAAACCCACCCCGCAAGGCGAAGTCATAATTGAGCTCGATGAAATGTGGCATTTTTTACGCTCAAAAAAACCAGGTCTGGGTGTGGAAGGCATATTGTCGAACTACCGGTGAGCTTGTGGATTGGGAATGCGGAAACTGAAGTACTCAAACGTTAAAGAAGGTGTTTGATCGGTTGTAGAATTTGAAGGTCGAGGTTTTCTTTGCAGATAATTGGGCCGCTTTTGCGGAGCTGATTCTACCTAAGTTATTTGTTCAGACGAAGGTGCAGACGCGTGGGGTGGAGTGTAATAATTTTTGTCAGAGGTATTGGTGTGGTCGGTTTCGGCGGAAGGCATGTGTGGTTTCGCGTAGTTTGCGTATGATTGATTTGTCGGTTTTTCTGTTTGCTCGTTTTCATGTCAATGGCTCAAGAGAGGAGATTTGGA
>JAIRTW010000116.1 GCA_031254875.1 Candidatus Bathycorpusculum termitum | reverse complement strand
TGGGTTGATAGGTTTGTATGGGTCGGTCTGAGCGGGTTGTAAGGCTGGGTTCTGAAGGTTTTAAGTAATTGTTTGGGGTTAGAAAGAGATCTTTGGTAGTGTGGTTGAGGTTTTGTGTGTTGTCTGTGTGGTGGTGAAGTTTAGGCGGTGGGGTGGATGTTGTGTTGTTTTTGGGAGATCAATTTTTTATGTGCCTAACTATTGGCGGATGTATCATACGTAAAGAATTATTCTGTGAGTTTGAAGTTGGTGAAGTTTCAACTTGTGATATTATTGTGTGGGTGGGGAATCTTTTAGTTGAGTGTGGAATTTTTAGTCTGCCGGGGTGAAAGGTCCTTTGCAGAGTTGGTGCTGGAGTTGAGGGGGTGCTTGTGGGTGTGGCGGGGGTCTAGTGGGGCGGCCGAAAAAGCCCGAAAAGGTATTGTAGTGGTAAGAGGGTGTCCTACCAAGAAAACTTTGCTGATTGTTAATCGTCAACTAGAGAAATTATGTGCACTGCCTATGTTGAGGGTAGTGAGCATGATTTTGTGTTCTATCAAGACAGTACGCGTAGCCTTAATCTGTGGAATAATCAACCATGAAAACAGAAAATAATTCCAGAGGAGTCTATTCATTATTATGCTTACCAATGAGTTCGTGTTACCGTATATTCTTTTAAACAAAAAAGGAATATTATCGGGGTTAAAGGATTTTTATGTCGGATAGTCACATGCTCACTATCGTAGGGATGACCTGTGAGGCTTGCGCCAAAAGGGTGGAGAAAGCCTTGCAAAAGACCGATGGTGTTTTGGAAGTAGTGGTCAATTTTGCGACTGAAAAAGCGTTGATTAAATACGACTCACAAATCGTAGCATTATCCACATTAAAACAAGTGGTAGTGAGCGCGGGTTATACGGTTTTGGATGTTGAAAGTGAAACGGCGGTTGATGTGGACCGGCTTCGCAAAGAAAAAGAGGTACGTCTTTTATGGAAAAAATTTATGGTTTCGGCGGCGTTTAGTTTACCGCTTCTATATCTTGCAATGGGTCCCATGTTGCCTTGGGGCGGGCTTCCCCTGCCGTCTTTTTTACAACCTATGGTCTATCCGTTGACTTATTCAATGTTGCAGCTCTCCCTAACGGTGCCTGTAATAGCGGTTGGGTATAGGTTTTACCTCGATGGTTATAGGGCGATATGGAAGCGTAGTCCGAACATGGATAGCTTGATTGCCATAGGTACTACGGCGGCTTTTTGTTACAGTGTATTTTCGTTTATACAAATTATGCTCGGTGATCATATGGCTGTTGAAAATTTATACTTTGAAACGACCGGTATAATAATAACACTTATTTTACTTGGAAAATCACTCGAAGCTGTAAGCAAAGGCAAGACAAGTGAAGCGATGAAAAAGCTGATAGGTCTTGCGCCTAAAACAGCGACTATAATAAAGAACGATACGGAACATGAACTTTTAATCGATAAAGTTGAGATCGGCAATATTTTGGTTGTCCGGCCCGGAGAAAAAATACCCGTGGATGGTATAGTCACGCAAGGTTCAACCACAGTAGACGAATCTATGCTGACTGGCGAAAGCATACCTGCCGAAAAAAAGACGGGTGATAAAGTTTACGCTGCGGCTATAAACAAAAATGGGTTGATACGGTTTGAGGCAACCAAAGTTGGCAAAAATACTGTACTTGCTCAAATAATAAAACTTGTAGAAGACGCCCAGGGTAAGAAGGCGCCGATTGCCAAAATCGCTGATGTGGTATCGGGCTACTTTGTTCCCGTCGTGTTAAGCATAGCCGTTTTAGCTTTTATCGGTTGGATGATCGGTACTGGCGATTTTGTGTTTGCGTTTAGAGTATTTATTTCTGTTCTTGTTATAGCTTGTCCTTGTGCTTTAGGGCTTGCCACTCCCGCGGCGATTATGGTGGGTACGGGTGTAGGCGCAAAAAACGGTATACTTATAAAAAGTGGCGAATCGCTCGAAACGGCGCATAAAATCAAAACGATAGTATTTGACAAAACGGGCACAATTACAGAGGGCAAACCGGAGCTAACAGATATTGTGGTTGTAGGTGGATATGGCAAAGATGAACTATTGCAAATAGCCGCCTCTGCTGAAAATGGTTCTGAGCATCCGCTTGGTGAAGCAGTTGTGCGGGCGGCAGAAAGGGCGCGGTTAGCCCTGTCTGCGTTAGAGCACTTTGAGGCCATTACAGGATTTGGTATTGCTGTTCAAATTGCAAAAAAACAAATTTTACTCGGCAATAAAAAATTGATGGAAATAAAAAACATCACAACAAACGAACTGCAGGGGCACTCTAACATGTTTGCCCTAGAGGGTAAAACGCCGATGTATGTTGCTATAGATGGCAAGCTGGCGGGAATAATTGCGGTTGCCGATGTTGTAAAGCAAAACAGTCGTGAGGCAATTGCTGTCTTGAAGAAAATGGGCATCGCGGTTGTCATGATTACAGGCGATAACAAGCAGACCGCCGAAGCTATCGCAAAGCAGGTGGGAATAACAAGAGTATTATCTGAAGTTTTACCCCCCGACAAAGCTGAGGCTATAAAGAAGCTCCAAGCGGAGGGCAAAAAGGTCGGAATGGTTGGTGATGGCATTAATGACGCGCCTGCCTTAGTTCAGGCTGATGTTGGTATAGCGATTGGGTCAGGTACGGATGTGGCTATGGAATCAGCCGATATTGTGCTGATGCGAAACGACATTATGGGCGTTCCTACGGCTATAGCTTTGAGCAAAAAAACAATTAGCATTATCAAACAAAATCTTTTTTGGGCGTTTGGGTACAACACAGCAGGTATCCCTATTGCCGCTGGACTATTGTATCTTTTAGGCGGCCCCTTGCTAAATCCGATTTTGGCAGCGGCGGCTATGTCGTTTAGTTCAGTTTCGGTTTTAATAAACGCGTTACGTTTAAAAAGATTTAAACAATGAGATAATGGGGATATTAAAATGGAAAAATTAACCTTAAAAGTAAACGATATGTCCTGCGAGCATTGTGTAGCGGTTATTACAACCGAAGTGGGCGCATTGTCTGGTGTATCCAATGTAGTAGTTGATTTAAAGGCTAAAACCGTGACAGTGGAACACAATCCAATATTTGTCACAGCTGATACCATCAAATCTAAAATCAAAGAACAGGGCTATGACGTTGTTGTCTAATTTCTTTGTCTAATTTCAAAGTCTCAAGCTATTCCCGTCTGTTGTGGAAATGGCTTGATTTAGCACAATTTTTGGAATCTTGTCAAGGAATACGACATACGACGATTAGTTTGGGCTGTGGGGTTTCTTTAGTTCCTTGTAGACGAAGGTAAGCAGGTATGTTACGATAGAGCCAAGGGATAGGTAGACACCTCCATAGCCAGCGACTACGCTATAAGTGTTGGCGCCGTAGAGGAAAAGCAGAAAGCCGGCAATGAAGGCGCATAATAGCGACCAATCAATCCAAGTCATAAGATCTCGCCTATATAGACCATTGAATATCCAGCGTTAGAATATAAAGATTACAGACGTCCCGACCCGCCGCATCAAAAAAAAACTTAAACGACAGACAACCGCTAAAGTTACATCCTAAACCTCAAACACTCCTGGAGTATCCGACATTCTTATATACATCGCGAGATAAAGACACCGCCGAGGTAAATTATATGTCGGGATCAGAGGTTAAAAAACCAGAAAACCGCGACGAATTTGTAAAAATCCTAATTGAAGCAGCTAAAAAGGAAACAGGCTCTAAAAGCAAACCGGCAAAACCGACAATAGTCGGAACCGCCAAAGAATTAGACATCCACAGAGATACCCTTTACTCATGGCTCAAAGAATTCAATGTTGATTTCAAAGAGATAATTGACAAAGTACCGACATCAAGTGACGACACCGACGAGTATAACGGACCAGCATACTTAATTGGCGAATCCCTCGTCGGCGAAGGCAACGAAGTCGCACACATCGATCTCCTTATAGGCGATAAAAACGGTCCCGTCGGGCAGGCATTCGCTGTTGGCATGGCAAATCTCTCAGCAGGTCACACGCCGCTTTTGGCAGTTATTCGCCCCAACCTGCCGCCTAAACCCCATACTCTCATTGTACCCAAAGTCACTGTTAAAAACATGGCAGACACCGGCAAAATCTTTGGTCCTGCTCAAGCCGCAGTCGCCAAAGCCATCGCGGACTCGACCGAAGAAGGCATTATCCCTCTTAGCAAACTCGACGAATGGGTCATTGTCTGCAGTGTATTTATCCACCCCCAGGCTGTGGATTATCGCAAAATCTATCAGTATAACTATGGTGCCGCCAAGATGGCTCTGCAACGGGCCCTCAAAAAGTATCCCTCACTAGATAAAATCCTATACGACAAAGACCGCGCAAAGCATCCCATCATGGGTTTCAAAGTGCCACGGCTCTGGAGACCCCCCTACCTCCAAATCGCACTTGACGCACCTTCACTGGAAAACGCCAAGAAAGTCATCGAAGCCCTGCCGGGTAGCGACAGAATTATACTTGAAGTCGGTACCCCCCTCATTAAACGCTATGGCACCCGTGTCATAGGCGAACTTCGCCAAGCCGCCAAAGACAAATTTATCATAGCCGACCTCAAAACACTCGATGTAGGCAAAGTCGAAGCAGACATCGCATACGAAGACACCGCGGATGCAGTTGTCGCAGCAGGCTTAGCACCCCCCGAGACTCTTGATGCAACTGTACAGGAAGCCAGACGCCTCGGAATTTATGCCATCATCGACATGCTAAACGTAGAAGACGTCTTAATAAAACTAAAATCACTCAAAGAGTTCCCAGATATCATCATCCTCCACCGAGGCATCGACCAAGAAAGCGGCCAGACCAGTGGACTGGAACGCATAAAACTCATCCGTCAAGCCTTCCCCAATAAAAAATTCCTCATAGCAGTCGCAGGCGGTATTGTCCCTGAAACAGCCAAAGAAGCACTTGCACAGGGCGCAGACATACTCATAGTCGGCAGATACGTCACCCAAAGCCGGGATATTGAACGCTCAGTTCGTGACTTCCTTGAATTAACACCCTCCATGCGCGAAGACATCGACCTCTACAGAGTCCACACCGAATAAAACTCTCCAAGTGAAAATTTGCTTCCCTTTTTTCTTTTCTTTTTAGCTAACTTTTTATGGCAAAGAATCTCAAAATTATAAAGGCTAACAGAAAGGCAACCGCGGCAATTACAAAGGTGGGCAAATAATTGAGGTTGCTTGCTAAAAAGGGTCCCAGAAATGAGCCAACCCCCGCTCCTAAACCAATAAGCCCGTCAAATGAACCTGATTTACCTTGGGGTATAAGCTCCATAGAGAGCGAAAGCATCATGATATGATACATACCATAGACAAAGCCAAGCAGAACCAAAATCAGTCCTGTTATTATGGTGGGTGCGATGGCAAGCTGGACCGCCCCCACTAAACCAAAAATGAGCAGGCCCCTAACGAGCACAAAGCGCGGCATCTGTTTTCTTAGGTCCATCGAGCGCGCACGGTTACGAATCAAAAAATACCCTGTCATTGCGCCAAAGGAATTAAGAAGGTATGCAAAATAGACCAGACTCGTTGAAGTCAACCCCAAAATATGATATTGCCCCAAAATATTGCTTAGAAAAATCGGTAGAGGCGTAAAAAATATGCTTGTGGCCAAAGAAAACATGACAAGTGCAATGGCAAATCGTCCAAAACTTTCCTGTTTAGGCAATCTGGGCCGGTGCATTCCATATGCTTGAATGCCCCTGTATGCGAAATCAATTTTTCTCTCAATGCTGACTAAGCGGCGCTCAAAAATAATCAGCGGATCAGCAACTAACGCAACCGAAAAAACAAACGCAACTAAACTAAGCGCACTACACAGGTACAACGTATAAGTCGCCAAAACAGCCGAGCTTAGAGCAGCAAACGAGAACAAACCCACAGTAAAGGCTAAACCGATCCCTAAGCCGATGAAAAAGCCAATTTCAGTGAAACCCTCATATAAACCGTAGGATTTTTCCCACTCATCTCGGCTGTAATTTTCAGCAACCAGCACGTTTTTTGGGGCTTCATGGGATATGTGAAGTACCTGCATTATTACATACAAGGTAACGAATACCAGTATATTCTGTGCAAACGGCAGGGTCATCAAGAACAGTAGTATGGCTGAGGAAGCAAAGGAGAGGAGGATAAAGGCTTTGTATCGGCGGGTTTTGTCGCAGAGGTATCCCCAAATATACGATGCAGGTATCGAGGCGAACACGGCAATGGAGGTCATGATGCCTAATGCGACCAGAGGCCCGCCTAAGACGCTTGTGTCATTGAATGCGACCAAGTAGAGCGGTATGAAAACGCTTAGTAAACCGAAGGCCATTTCATGGAAGAAGAATCCAAGCCGCCACATAGCCAACACACCGCTAGAGGTAGATTAAAACTTTTAGCTCAAACAATTGCTGTTTAGTTCGGCTGTCTGTGGTGAAATTTGCAGTTGTGCAGTATATTTTTTTGAATTTATGTTGTTTGGGGTAACTAGTTTTTTAATTTAAGTGTTTCGACTGTTAAATGATGAAATGATTTGGGGGTTGTGTTGTTGGCTAAATTGCTGGTTAACGTGGGTTTAAGCGGTTTTCGAGTGCTTTTTTGTAATTATGGCGCTTTATGGCGGGGCTTCAAACGATGCCGCGTTTGGCTTATTTTTCTTTATCTGTAACATAAAATGCGGGTTGGATTCTTTTGGGCTAAATACTTAAATGGGAGTTGCCCAATTCCTTATTTCCGCTGGAGAGTAAATTCGTAAATGGCAAAATTCAAAGTCATAGTTTCCGACCCGCAGTCGGGTGCATCTAAAGTAGTAGAGCTCGAAGAAGCACGTGCAAGCCCCTTTATTGGTAGAAAAGTGGGTGAAACCTTAGATGGTGCAGTCGTTAATTTGCCAGCATATAAAGTGCAGCTTATGGGCGGCTCTGATAGTGACGGTGTTCCCATGCGTGGAAATGTTCATGGTGGTATACGCCGGGCAGTTGTTCTTAGTGGAGGGGCAGGGTTTAAGGCTAAACGGAAGGGCGAACGTAGACGCAAAACTGTTCGCGGTGACACCATCACCGACGAAATTGTTCAAATCAACATGAAAATCGTTGAGCGCCCAGCTGGCGCGGCACCTATTGCTTTGCCGTCTAAAACAGAGCAGGCGCAGGCACCTGAACAATAATTTTTTGTCAGAGTGCATGCTTAACCCTTATAAACTGCTATAATTAATTCCTTTATTCATTCCAGACTTGTTAGAAGAGACGAACCCTATGAGTAACGCTACTAAGGCTTTGCCAAAACAGCCCGAAGTCAACATTGGTACCATTGGACATGTTGACCACGGCAAAACTACTCTTGTTCAGGTATTGACGGGTACGTGGGCATCACGTCATAGTGAAGAACTAAAACGTGGTATTACCATAAAACTTGGTTATGCTGATATGCCTATCTATAGGTGTCCTGCATGTTCCCCGCCCAAACAATACACCATAAAACCCATCTGTGAAGCCTGTAATAGTGAAGCAGAGTTTGCCCGGGCCATAAGCTTTGTTGACGCTCCTGGACATGAAGCGTTGATGGCCACAATGCTCTCAGGCGTAGCTATTATGGACGGCGTAATTTTGGTTATCGCAGCTGATGAGCCCTGTCCCCAGCCTCAGACACGTGAACATCTTGCTGCCGCTGAAGTCAGCGGTATAAAAAATATTATCATTGTACAAAACAAAATCGACATAGTGGACCAAAACCGGGCGATTGAAAGCTATAAAGAAATCAAAGCGTTTGTGAAGGGTACCGTAGCAGAAAACGCTCCCATAATCCCAATTTCAGCACAACGGGGCATAAACATCGATGTGCTTCTTGATGCTATTCAAACAATCATTCCCACGCCCCCGCGTGACCCCAATTTGCCGCCGCTTATGTACATTATTCGCTCTTTTGACATAAACAAACCCGGTACAACCATCGAGGGCTTAGAGGGCGGCATTATTGGAGGTACCATAGCGCAGGGTAAATTTGCAGTGGGCGAGGAAATCGAGATCCGCCCCGGTATCGTGTTAGAACGAGAAGGCAAAACTGTCTATGATCCCCTCATCAGCGAAATTGTCACTTTGCATTCTGGTGTACAGGAAGTCAAGGAAGCTACCTGCGGCGGCTTAATTGGTGTCGGAACGTTGCTTGATCCCTCCTACTCGAAAGCTGATGGTTTAACTGGTAGTATCGTTGGAAAAACCGGGCAGTTGCCCCCAACCGTAACCGAACTCACCTTGGAAACCCATGTGTTAGACCGTGTAGTGGGAACCAAAGAGATGCTCAAAGTTGAAAAAATAAACCCGGATGAAACCTTGTTGCTTCACATCGGCGCAGCGGTTAACGTGGGCAAAGTCATAAACATCAAACAGAACACAATCAGGGTAAAGCTGACCCGGCCCCTCTGTGCATTGCCTGGTTCACGGGTTGCCATCAGCAGAAAAATTACTGCTCGTTGGCGACTCATCGGATATGGATTCACAAAATAAGCTTAGGCTTTTACTAACCTTTTCTTTTGCAAGTAAGTCTGTGCTTTCTGTAGCGTTTCTTTGGCGTTTTTAAACGTCAATTTTTCCATGGCCGCTTGATAATCCAGCCACATAAAATTGATGTGTTCAAAGGATAATTTGACTTTCTCAGTTTGAGACTCGATGAGGTAGAACACAACTTCTTTACTTACAGTTAAACCCTGTCGCCGATAGAAATAGCTGATGGATTCCCGAAAACCCTCAATAAACTCAGCGTTTGCTATACCGGTTTCCTCCATCAGTTCCCTTGTGACCGTTTGCTTCTCTGACTCGTTGACTTCCATATTACCCTTAACAAAGTCCCAATGCCCCGCGGTGTAGTTAAGGAGCAAATAGCGCGTTTTTTCTTGATTATTAACGTATATCACTGCACCGCAAGACTTTTCACGAAACACTTTTCTCACCTGACTAAATACCAATTCATAAGCTCTTAATATTTAAATCAATATCACATTAATGTAAATAAACGACAAAATCTTTAAGCCCTACAAACAATCTTAACAATAGCAGGAGCCCAAATAAGTGTCGGCTTTACATAGAATGGCTGGACCAGTAAAGGTTGTTTTGGATTCTAACGCACTGTTTATCCCCTTAGAAGTTAAAGTGGATATCTTTGAGGCACTTAGAATCCTGCTCAACAGAAATATAGAGTTTGTACTGCTTTCATCGGTTAAGCATGAACTGGAGTTACTGGCCGCTGGCGACGCGCCAAAGTTGAGACGGCAAGCAACTTTTGCACTACGTTTAGCTGAAAGATGCCGCTTAGTCGCTGTTGAGGATTACGGCGAAACGGTTGATGATGTTATTTTGCGCATCGCCCAAAACTGGGGGGTTCCCGTATTTACGAATGATAGATTGTTGCGGAAGAGGCTAAGAGATATAAGTGTGCCAGTGATTTATATGAGACAAAAATCACGACTAGATATTGATGGGTTGGTATCGTAGATGTTCAAACTTATTACTCTTCAAGACACTATTCGCATCCCGCCCGAAACCTTTGGTAACCCCTTGGAGAAAGTGGGCCGAGACCAGGTGAAACAAAAGTATGAGGGTATCGTGGATGAAGAATTGGGTTATGTTATAGCCGTAACAGGCATAGAAGTAAGTCCAATCGGTAAAATCATTCCTGGTGATGGCGCAACTTATCACAAAGTAAATTTTAGTCTTCTCACTTTTTATCCTATCATACAGGAAATCGTGGAAGGCGATGTGGTGGAAATTGCTGATTTTGGTGCGTTTATTCGCATCGGGCCCGTTGATGCTTTGCTTCATGTGTCTCAGCTTATGGATGATTACATTAGCTATGATGAGAAGCAGGGTGTACTTTTAGGCAAAGAATCTAAGCGTAAACTCAGCTCAGGTGATCAAGTTCGCGTTAGAATCACTGCAGTTTCGCTGGGTCGCGCTGGGAGTGGCGGTAAAATCGGTGTAACCGCGAGACAGCCGTTTTTGGGTAAGCTGGATTGGCTTGAGTTGGATCAGGCTAAAACCTCTGAGAAGAAAGTAGCTTCCAAGGAGGAAGCCTAAGGAGGTTAGTGGTTAGATGAGTGAGAAAGCCTGCAATAATTGTCACTTTATAACTAAGGATAATGTTTGTCCTAAATGTCGATCCACTAGTTTTAGTGAGGACTATAGTGGTTTAGTTGTCATGTTTGACCCCGACCACAGTGCCATCGCTAAAGCCATGAACATTAAAGAGAAAGGCCGATACGCTCTTAAAGTGCGTTAATTAGTGCGTTAGCTTCTTAACTCGCCCTTCTTTTCTATTTGGCTGGTTCAAACTATGGAGGCAGTGTATACTCTAACGCCGCGGTTGCGTGTTTTTCTCAAAGAGCCGCTTGGACTTTTAATCAAGGGTTCACCGCAAGAAACCATGGCTAAACTTGGGGATTTGCTTGTGGCTGAGAGGCCGCCTGGGGTGATTTCAGTGGGTGATGTGGTTTCTCAAAACCTCCATGACTGCGGTATCAATCCTCAGCTTAGCGTTATTGACTATGTTTCTTTGCGTGATAATGTCTTGCCTCGGCAAGCGTCTGTAGAAAAAACGGTGTATGTGCAAAATCCTCAAGGAACAATAACTATGCAGGCTGTTTTGGCAGTTAAGGCGGCTTTGGAGTCTGGGTTGCATACCCACATTGTTGTTGAGGGGGAGGAGGATTTACTTACGTTAATAGCGGTGTTGTATGCACCTAAAAACTCGTTTATCGTTTATGGGCAGCCTTATTGTGGTATTGTAGTTGTTAGAGCCTCATCTGGGAAAAAAGCACAGATAAAAGAGCTCTTAAACGAGATGAAAATTTCGAAAAGCTAAATAAGAAGAATAGTGTTTGAATTTACGCCTTAAGTGAACGTTAATGCAAATCAAAATAGAATCAACCAAGGAAAACCCGCTTCTGAAACGGACAGAAGTAGGTTTCACCATAGTTTCCGGTCCAAAAGAGAAAACTCCCCCCAGACTGGAAGTCAAAAAAGCCGTTGCTGTTGAGATGAGAATCGGCGTTGACGTTGTTTATATTAAACGTATGCGCACCAAAACCGGTACAAGTATAACCGAAGGAATCGCCAATGTCTATCAATCCGTTGCTCAAGCTAAACTGGTGGAGCCCGAGTACATCCAAAAACGCAACAACCCCCAAGAGAAACCTGCTGACGAGGCGGTTGCATAATGGCGCCAAAGAAAGATCTCCCAGCAACAAAACCTGCCGGGGAAGCATCATCGGCAAAGAAAGCTGAGAAGGGCAAGTCTGAAAAGAAACATAAAGAAGAAAGGGGCGTCAAAGATATGTACAAAGTTGAGGGAGACAAAATTTCTCGTACCCGCCCTACCTGTGAGCGATGTGGTCCGGGATACTTTATGGCCGACCATCATGTCCGCTATACCTGTGGTCACTGCGGCTTCACACGTTACAAACAGAAATAAACAGTTAAATCTTCCAACTACACTATTCTTTTTGACTTAATATGCTCAGAGTTAACGTTACTGTTTCAAGCATTTCCGCAGAAAGATTCTGGGATATACGCAAGCCGATTCCCCCAATCCAGATAAACACAAACATCAATGTGGTGGGTATGGAGAAAAAACAAGACGGCTCCCTTGAGGTACCCTTTGTCTTATCGATCGTCTATAACCCCTCCATCGCACAAATGAACATCAAAGGCAACGCCTTTGTTATGGGCGACAAAGAAGAAGTGGACAAAGTCCTCAAAGACTACGAACAAAAAAAGCCTCCCGCCCAACTAATTATCCAATCCATATCTAACGTAGTTTTCGTCGAATCCGTACTGGTTTCTCGCACACTAAACATTCCACCACCAATTCCACTTCCCCAAATCCCCGAAGCTGGCGCAAAACCCCCCAGCCCCAAACTGGGCGGCCGAGACTACAGTCGCTAAGCTAAAGAAACCCATAACGCATAGCAGCCGCATCCGCGAGTCTTAGTTCAAGGGGGAAGCTAAAGTTTCGGTGTTTCCACCAGTACTTTGCAACCCTATTGGCAAGCTTATAGGTTAATTTGAAACCTAAACTACGTTCGCTTATTCTTGTCTGGGGGTAGAATGCGATGCGTGTAACCGCTGAAATAGTGTGGAGTTTTCTGATTTGCTCTTTAGTATGCCATGGGGGGTCAAAATGGAAAACCTTAATGCCGCTCCATTCTTCAAGAGTCTGCGGCACTGAAAACCCCTCCGGCAAAAACTCACTGGCGGGGCTTGGAAGTGGTGTGTAAACAAAAATGCCATAATGCTGAGTTTTAGGGTTAACCTCTTGTAGCTTATCCATCAAATCAAAGGTTTGTGCTAAATCCTCATCAGTTTCACCTGGCAATCCGCTCATCCAAGATACATAAGGCTCAATCGAGGGCGCATAGCGGTGCAGATTGGCTACTGATTGCACCATATCCTCTGCCGTCACATCTTTACCGATGAGTTGCTGAATACGTTCCGAACCGGATTCACCGCCAAAATCCAGCTCTACACATCCCGATTTAGCCAGCAACTCCAAGAAAGTTTGATTATAGTTTGCCAAATAATCAAATCGACAGTTGGCGCGCCATTGAACTCCAAGTTTCCGCTCTATTAAACCCTGGCAGATCTGCTGGATACGATATTCATCGACAAAAACATTATCATCTATGGGATCGAGGATTCTTATGTGGGGATATTTGGTTTTGATGTATTGAACTTCATCAAGAACGCGGCTGGCGCTTTTGGCTCTCCAACGGTTATGATTAAAGTTGGTGTTGTAGCAAAAGCGGCATCTATGCGGACAGCCTCGACTGGTTTGGATATGGAACCGTCCAGCCCTAAAAGAGGGATACTGCCCCATCTCGAGGAGATCATAGGGCAGAGCCTTGGGGATTTCGTCGAGGTTGACTAATTTGCCATCAGGATTACTTTTAACTATGCCGTTAACTTTGTAGGTTATTCCTGCAACTTTATCAAGAGGCTGTTTTTGAGCTAATGTGTTGACAAGGTCTTTTATGGTTAAGTCGCCCTCCCCGCGAACCACCATATCCACCATATCGCTTTGCACGGTTTGTTCGGGAAGTAGTGTTGGGTGAACGCCGCCCCAGACAAGAGCAACCTTGGGGTTTTGTATGCGCACATAGCGGGCAAATTCGAGAGCATACTTGATTTGTAGTCCACTCATACAACTAATCCCCACAAAAACGGGGGTTCCCAGCTTAAAGCGACGATAGTCGTCTATACGCATATCGAGAATGCGTACCCTAAAGCCTTCTTGATGTAGAGCAGAAGCCAAGTAGAGCAGGGCAAGGGGAAACTGGGGATCAGGTGCACCGTATTTACCGGGAAAAACAAGTAGAACCTCCCCTCCACTGTCTAAGCGGCTTCTAAGAGACTGCGAAAAACAGGACTGGTGACTATACAAACCCTAAAAAACCTTCACTATTAAAATAATCAAAAATCATTTTTAACTGTTACTAAAACAAAAGAAGCGGCTGATTTTTTACAGAACATACGTTTATGCGATACATTAAATATGCACCGCTAATATCGGGTCAAAGCTATTTTTGCAGTTCCTTTAAGAGTTGGGTGATAAATCTGATGGGGCATGAGAGGCGGAAGACAGATACTCCGTGTTGTTGCATGGAACGACAGCAATACTGTTATGATGATATGTAAAGTCTGTTAGGTGATCAACTTTCTTATTTTTTGTTTCAACAACTTGTTATCCCTTTCTTCCTACTCAGCAATCGGAGTTTGTATAGTTGAATAGTTTAAAAATTGCACTTGTAAAATTCATAAAATTCCCTGACTGGCACAATAGTTCTGGTGCAAAACTTAAGCTATTCCACTATACACTCTAAGTAGCCATCTCTCGAAATAGCTCAAATTTTCAAATGGGCGTGGCATAAACTCTTTGCTGGGCTACTCTAAGAGCACAATACAAAAACAAAACAAAAAGAAAAGACGGTTACTCTCTACTTGAGAGCACCTGTATGTAGTCGGCTGTGTCAGCACACATGTCTGCGGCTTGCTCTATGAATTCGATTAAATCATCAAATATGACCATAGCGCCACAGTTCATGTTTACTCCATATTTGATGAAGAGATTTTTTGCTTTAAGATATTCCTTGTCTATGTGTTGCTCAATTTCACCGACTTTTTTAGCTTCTTTTATGGCCTCGCTAGGGGCCGAAGAGATTTTTTCAATACTGCCCCGCAGAGTCTGGGCGGTTTCAACCAGTTTGGACGTCATAAAAACGGTTTTCTCTGAGAGTTCCTGAGGGATTTCAGCCTCAGAGAGCATTTCAAGACAGCGGGCGGCATCTTTGGTATGGTCAGCTAGTGTATCTAGCCGCTTAACAAGATGCAAGAGGTCTTCACGATAATCGGAAACCAATGCAGCACCCTTGGAGAGCTCCATAAAGGTGTCGGTACGGAGCTGATCGACCTCTTCTTCAGCTTTGTAGAGAGTCTCGATGTATTTTTTTGCCTCTGTAAAGTTCTTTTCTGAGAAGCATTTAGTTGCTTTCTGTAGCAAAGTTACCGTATCAAACGCTTTAGTTATCTGTTCATGAGCTAATTCTAAGCCTCGAGTTTTACGGCGTTGCTCAAACCAAGCATAGCTTTTTTTTTCGGCCATACTCCATTCATCTCATTGATTAACCATCTATCTGGCTAGCAGATATAACCCTTCTCTTCTATCCCTCTTTTTGGACAAGGATAACCTGATTTTTCTGCCAGCGCCTCTGCTGCTCTCCTTTTCTTTTTTTTAGCTGATACCGGCATATCGCTAAACCCAGCCTAAAGCCGTATTTCCCACTTCGCTGGTTTCTGATTTTGTCTTTTAACATTCGTTTCTTTTAAGCTCATGCATGACTAAAGTAATCTGATTCTGCTTGGGCTTTTACCCGACGCTTCTTTGGTTTTCGATTATTGCATGCATATGCATGCATGTATGACAACTCTGATACATAGTCCAGCCTATTTAGCGCATGTTCATATTCTATAGAGGCATTCAAAAATACCGTGAAACCCCCTTAACTTATCAGCACAGCCTCGGCTAGCGAAATTTTATCCTCCAATGATTTCATAACTGTATTCGTCACCGAAACGTCCAAACCGAGCTTTCCAATCCGCATCTTCTCCCCAACATCTTTAACATCAATCACAAAAACATCCAAAAAATCCGCATAGAGCCCGGCAACACCATAGGCGGAAACCTCCACGCCCAAACTCTGCAACATCTTATCCGCTGGACCCTTAAGAGGCATCCCAGTTACAATCGGGCTCACAGCAGTTACCCGTGCATCTGTCCGACGTAGTGCATCTTTAATGCCATCCACCGCGAGAATCGTACCGATGCTCACAATAGGGTTGCTTGGACAGATAACTATACGTTCCGCATCTATGAGTGCATCCAAAACTTGTGGTGTAGGCTTTGCGGATGCGGCACCATCGAATTCTATGCTCAGAATTTCGTCTCTGCATTGGTTTTTAACAAGATATTCTTCAAAATGCATGCGGCCTATAGGCGTGGTTATGTGAGTTTGAAAATGGTCGTTGCTCATGGGTAGAATTTTAGTTTTGAGGCCTAAACTGCGGCTAATTTCGCTAGTAACTTCTGAGAGTGTTGCACCCTGTGATAGGCGATGGGTTCGGTAGATATGTGTGGCTAAGTCTTGGTCGCCGATGTTGAACCATGTGTTGGTGGCGCTATATTTTTTGAGCATATCCAAACAGCAAAAGGTGTCGTTTTTGATTCCCCAACCCTTTTCTTCGTCCACAATGCCTGCTAAAGTGTAGGTGACTATGTCCACGTCAGGAGAGATGTGGAGTCCAAAGAGTTCGATGTCATCGCCTGTGTTGACGATGACTGTGAGGTCTTCTTCTCTAATGGTTCGATTTAGACCTGTTAGAAAGCGTGCTGCGCCTACTCCGCCGGCTAACGCGGTGACCTTCAGGGCATATGCTCTCCTTGTTGAATCATAGAATCAGTTTAGATGGCTGTTGAAGTTAAAAACTGTTTATGTTAAAAAGGAAGATGAAGAAACGGTTATGCCGGCACTTCTTCTGTGGGTACCTCTTCTGTTGGGAGTTCTTCTACTGGCATATCTTCTTCGGGGGATTGGGTTTCAGGTTCAGCGGCTGGCATTGTGGGGAATTTGGGAAGGTTTGCGGGGGCGGCGACGAGTTTGGATTTGCGTATGCCGACATGGCGCAGGGGAGCAACAAGTTTGGCTTGGTTGTAGATGTCTGAGGCGATTTTGCCCAGTACCATTTCCTGCACAAATTGGTCAAGGGTGAGTGCGGCGGCTTTGTCGCGGATGATTTTTTCCATCATGTCGCGGATGATTTTTTCCTGTGAAGTCTTTATGCGTGAAAGTGTCAGGGCAGAGACGGATACACGGAGTTTAAATCCGTCTTTGGTGATGAGGTTGAATAAACCATCCACTTTGGTTGTTCTTCTGCGAACCAAACTTCTAAGATAGTCGCGTGAGTATTCATGACCTTTGAAAAGGGTGCGTGCAGTTTTTCCGTCAATCTGATTGATTTGGAACGCCATTTTCAAGTAATGATGGGAAAAGTCGCCTGTTATGTCATAGAGAGTTGCTTCTACAACTCTATCCAGTAACATCTTTTCTTCTTGTGCTGGGATGCTACCTAACTCGATGTTGCCGAAGAACGATGGCGCAACGACCATATACCATGTTTTTCCGCGCCACTTATCGCGGATATGCTTTGCCGATTTTGCTGACAAGCTTATTACTCCAAGTCGTTCCACAAGATTCTCAAGGCTATATTAAAACTTTTAGCGTTGCCAGCTTATTTTTTCTCTGCCACCCATATACTTTCTTAACACCTCAGGTATATTTACTGTTCCATCCTCGTTTTGATTGTTTTCCAGCAGAGCAACTATGGTTCGTCCTGTGGCTACGGCGGTGGCATTGAGCGTGTGAACCGGCCCCAGTGGCGGTGCGCCTTCTTTGAGGCGAAACTTTATGCCTAAACGACGGGCTTGATAGTCGGTACAATTGCTACAGGATACCACCTCACGGTAATCACCCGGTGCAGGCATCCACGCTTCAATATCATATTTTTTAGCTGCGACAGTGCCGATATCTCCTGTGCAAACGTTAACGATGCGGTAAGCCAACCCTAACTTTTGGAGAATATTTTCTGCATTTGCAAGGAGCTCCTCATGGAGCTCGGGGCTATCTTCAGGTTTACAAAAGATGAACTGCTCTATCTTGTTAAATTGATGAGTACGAAAGATACCGCGTGTATCTTTGCCATGTGCACCTGCTTCTTTGCGAAAACAAGCGCTGACCCCCGCAAGCTTGATGGGCAGCTCATCTTGTTTTAGGGTTTCATTCATATACATGGCAGCCATGGGATGCTCAGCGGTGGCAATTAAGTAATGATCTTCACCTTCCACTTTGTAGAGTACCTCCGCAAAATCCGCCAATGAGGTTACCCCCTCATAGGCTTCACGGCTCATGAGATAGGGCGGAACAATTGGGATATACCCTTTCTTAGTTAACTCATCCATGGCAAAATTCATCAACGCCATATCAAGACGAGCCACATCCCCTTTGAGATAAAAAAAGCGCGCACCAGCTACCTTGCTTGCCCGTTCCATATCCACTTGACCAAGCGCCAAAGCAAGATCAATGTGATTTTTGACTGGAAAACCAAACTGAGGAACAGTGCCCCACTTTTTGATGGTAACATTATCCTCTGTGTCTTTACCATATGGAACCGATGCATCAAGCAAATTAGGCAAAGTAAGCAGATACGTGTGGATTTGGGTTTCCTGCTCACAAACTTCTTTTTCAACCAATTTGATTTTTTGATCGATATCTTGTGCTTTCACAAATTCGTTGTTTGCGTCTTTGCCGGCTTTTTTGAGTTGCGCGATTTCTACGGTGACTTGCTTTCGATCATGGCGCAGGTCATTTAGTTTGGTGCTATTTTGACGCCACTCCCTGTCAAGACTGATGAGGTCTTGAAGCATCTGAAGACACTCCAAACTGTTACGCTTGGCAAGGTTATCTTTGACATAATCAGGTTTTTCACGGATAAGCTTGATGTCTAACATTTGAGGTCACATAGATAATTCTCTACTAACCGAAACGGCTATTTAATATTTAACCTATCCACCAAAAATAACTTTCAATCATCCAACCACTACCATTTTATCAGATGGAGACCACAAAAAACGTTTCTTCACCCTCTGAAGTTTTCCCTTAGAATCGTTGACTTGCTAAAAAACACCACAGATAGCCAAACGAATTTAACAGTAGCAAAAAATTGGTTATGCCCTATGGTTGTAATGGTTGGAGCGGACCGCATAGGGTCACGCGAACAAATAGACTCCGCACAATCGATTTGTAACCGACGGATCGCGAACCGTTTAATAATTAGCCCTTCAAACCTTAACTATACAAACACAGAAGGTCTGATCTTGTCACTAAATCAGAATTTAGAAAAACTCTCCAACGCCTGTGGAGTCACTGGCAGAGAAAACACTGTCCGCGATCTCATGGTAGATATGCTAAAACCCTATGCAGACGAAATCCAAGTTGACCGAATGGAAAACGTCATAGCCATAAAAAAAGGTAAACATGGCGCACCCAAAATCATGCTTGCAGCACATATGGATGAAGTTGGGTTGATGGTAAAAACCCTAACTAAAGACGGGTTTATACAATTCAGCAAAATGGGCGGAATTGATGACCGGATTCTTCCCGCGCAAAAAGTCGTGGTTCACACCAAAGCTACCGCCTACCCCGGTACCATCGGCTCAAAACCTCCGCATATTCAAAAAGAGGAGGAACGCAAAAAAATCATCAGCTACGACGACCTCTTTATCGACATAGGCGCCAAAGACAAAGAAGACGCTATCAGCTTGGGTGTTGCAGTAGGCGACCCCATCACATTTGACGTAAAATACCTACAGCTGAGCAAAGGGGTAGTTATGGGCAAAGCGTTTGATAACCGAGCGGGATGCGCAGTCATGATTGAAACAATGCGCCTGCTCAAAGAAGCTAACTGTACTGTTTGCGCGGTGGGTACAGTACAAGAAGAAGTGGGTTTGCGGGGTGCCGCAACCGCCGCCTTTGGCATAGACCCCGATCTCGCCATAGCACTAGACGTAACCATAGCCGGCGACGTTCCAGGTGTGCGCGAATTTGATACCACCGTCAAAATGGGCAAAGGTCCTGCACTAACTATAAGCGACTCCGGTTTAATCACCCATCCCAAAATTCTTCGCTGGCTCCTCGATACTGCGCAAGAAGAAAAAATCCCCATCCAACTCGAATCCGGTTTGCTTGGCAGTACTGATGCAGCACGCATATCTATCACCCGACAAGGCGTCCCAAGTGGAACCATCTCCATTCCCACCCGCTACATCCACAGCCCAACCAGCATACTGAGCATCCAAGACCTTGAACTCTCCGCTAAACTCGCTGCCGCAGCCATCCAAAAAGCCGCCACATACTTCTAACCCCCCATTTTATGAACCGGCTTATTGTTGGAAAATTTGTTTTTATTCTAGCATGCTTATCTTTATAGGGTTAGCTTATGAGTGATGCTGATAGGTTTTCTGGGAAATTTGAATTTTTAGAACACACCGCAGATGTCTACATTCGCGTACACGGTGTCCGTATGGAGGAAGCATACGGAAACGCGGCTCTTGCCCTGTTTGAAACCATGACTGATAGTGCTAAAATCGCTCAGACCCAAGAAGACACCCTTGAGGTGGAAGCTGAGGACCAATACGCTTTGCTCTACAACTGGCTTGAGGCTCTGTTGGTTAAATTTGAAACTGAGGGTATGCTCTATAGCAAATTCCAAATAAGTAACTGGCAAGAAACCCATGAAAACTTTAAATTCACAGCAAAGATGTGGGGCGAGGTGTTTAATATCAAAAAACACCCCCAAAAAGTCGGGGTGAAAGCGGTAACATACCATTTGATGGCAGTTATCCGCGAGCCCGAACGAGTAGTTTTAGAGTTTATACTCGATATTTAACTGATGCCCAATTCTTTGAGGTCATCAAGCATCTTGGCAACCATGGGTTCTGGGGGAGAATCCAGTGATCTGGTAACTGAAACAATAAACGGAACGTTTTTCTGCTTGTAATATACGATAAGGGGCTCAGTTTGGGTTTTGTAGATTTGCAGGCGGTTTTTAATAACTTCAATGTTATCATCAGTGCGCTGGTAGAGTTCTCCGTCGCATTTGTCGCATTTGCCTTCCACTTTGGGTTTGAGGAAGCGGATGTTGTAGACAGAACTACAGTTTCTGCATATGCGCCGAGTAGAAAGGCGTTCGATGATGATTTCATCAGGAACATCTAGTTGAAGGATAACATCGATTTTTGCAATATCTTCTAAGGTTTTAGCCTGCTCGATAGTGCGTGGGAATCCATCAAGTAAGAATCCCTTGCCTGCGGGGATTTTGCTGAGACGGTCTTTTAGAACCTCTACAACCACATTATCGGGAACTAGCGCGCCTCTCTCAACATAGTTTTTGACCTTTTTGCCCAACTCTGAATTCTGTTTAACGGATTCACGGAAAATATCACCCATAGCGATAACGTCAACGCCAAGCTGGTTCTGCAACCGTGAGGAGTATGTGCCTTTTCCTGCTCCCGGTGCTCCAAATATGATGGCTTTCACTCTGTTTACTCTCCATTGAGGCTCGTATATTTAGCCATCAATAATTAAGTTTTATCATTAACTCAGCTTTTTCCACGATGGAAACCCGCCTACATTACAAAAACTTGAATTCTGCCGACAGATTAGCTGAAACAAAAAGAAGAAGGGGATGATGAGGGTGAGGCTGTTAGTTTATTTACCCATGACTTTTTTTGCGGCGATTTCAATATCTTCCGCTTTGATGGTTTTTCTTCCTGCATGCATCGCAAAGTCGAGTGCTTCTTTGGCGACTTTTACACCGATTTCCTCTAAGGCTTTGGCTAGTTCTTTTGCTGCGGCTTCACTCACTCGGTCAGCGCCTGCTTTCTTACATAATCTATGCATGGGAGCTACAGCTATTTCTAATTCAGTCATATCGACATCTCTTTAGCTCCTTTTTCTATTTACGGCTATATTTAACATTTGTTATTTCTTTTCACACGAAAATGTACCTAACACCTAATTTGAGCCAAACATAAGAAAATCTTAAAACCCTCAAAGTCAAATATAGCGCTGAACAAAATGCAACTAATAGACGCTCACATCCACCTCTCTGACGCCGAATATACCGGCCACATCGACGAGTTGATAGCAGACGCCAAAAATTCTGGTATAACGGCTCTAGTCACAAACTCCTTGGACTTAGCCACCTGCCAAAATGACATCCGTCTCTCCCAGCTATACCCCAACTTGGTTTATCCTGCCCTAGGTATTCACCCCTGGAACGTAAACGTACTTAAAGAAAATGAACTCCAAGAAACCATAGACTACATCCAAACCCAAAAAGGCAAAGTAGTTGCCATCGGCGAAATCGGATTAGACTATAAATATGAAGCCATCTGGGAACAACAACTTTTCGTGTTTGACAAGATGTTACGTCTCGCCGAAACTATGAATCTTCCCGTTATAATACATTCAAGGGGCACCACCGACAAAATCGTAGAGATGCTCCCCTCCTATAACGTCAACAAAGTGCTCCTGCACTGGTTTAGCCACCCCCTAACAGCCCTCGCCAAAGCAATTGACAATGGCTACTTCATCACAGAGGGTCCCCCAGTTACCTACTCTAACGGTATCCGAGAAGTCGTAGAAAAAACACCCCTAACCAACCTGCTTACAGAAACCGACGGTCCCGTAATCTATTGGAAGCAACCCTACAACGGGCAGTTAACCCGGCCTTCACACATCCAAAACGTAGTGGAAGCCGTGGCCGATATCAAAAAGATGTCCATTAAAGAAACCGCAGAACAAATTGCCCAAAATTTTCAAACTTTTTTCAACATCAAACCCTAACCTTAGCTATAGGAAGTTTTTTACAGCGTTTGTGTTCATGAGGCATGTTTCCGCAGTCAAGTCTTCTATTTCATCGGTTGCTTCGTACTCACGGGTTTGGGAAGCTGAGCGGGTTTTAGGTTTAGGCTTTGTCTTTTTCGTTTATTGCGCGATGATTGTTGCATTTTCGTCTGGTGAAGGCAAGTTAAGGAACGCGTATTGTTGATAATACTGGCTTCAAGTTTGGATTCACTGTGTTCTAATCAAACCGTCTTTTATCAGACGTAGCGTTTTGTTATTTTGATGTAAAATTCGTACAATTGTGTGGTGTTTGCTCTTTAGTTTTATGATTGCTGTGGTAAGGCGCAGTGGATTAGTTGTTATAAAATGACAAACTGTTGATTGTTGCGAGTATTACATCTATATATTGTAAAAATCCAACAAAAACGCGCGCCGCTGTATGGATTGTTGTGTTAAAGCAAAGATGTTGGATGTGCGTAGCTTGTACCTTTTTTTCCAATAAAGCTGAGGTAAAGCTAATATACTCACTATATTGAAAATTCCTACATTAGGAATGACACATATGAAAGAGGAAATTATATAATGAAAAATGGCAGTAAGAAATTTTTTAATGTTTTTTTAGTGGTGATTTTGCTGTCTGGAATGTTGCTGGTGCTGCGGCCAGCCTCAGCTGCAGAATTACCACCCGAAATAATAGTACCGTCTACAGTAAGGGCTCTCGTAAATACTCACCTTCGTAATCTAGATGAT
This sequence comes from Candidatus Bathycorpusculum termitum, assembly GCA_031254875.1. GTDB lineage: Archaea > Thermoproteota > Bathyarchaeia > Bathyarchaeales > Bathycorpusculaceae > Bathycorpusculum > Bathycorpusculum termitum. Next base: position 903 of record JAIRTW010000116.1, on the reverse strand, counting down.
GAGTATCTAAGTACTTTTACGGCAGATGCTATATCCGGTAATGGGCTAAATGGGCCCGTTATTGTGTGGTGGTATCATTTCCCTGATGCGCAGACTGGCGATGTTTATATGCTAGTTGCAAGTCAGAGCGCTGGAAAAGTGGCTATTGCGGCAAGACTTGGCGCTGCAGAAGGCGTGATCCTTGGCGGTGTGGAAAAGAAAGATGCTAATAATGTCGCTTATACCCTGCTAAGATTTACTAATGTTTGGCTTGTCGGCAATGAAATTATCCACATCAACATGGGCAATGGTTGGAACACCGGTCAAGCTATAATTGGCAGACTAAACGAATACTTTCCTCAATTGGTAACTGTGACGTATTTTGAAGGTGGCACTTTTTATCGTGACCTCCCTCTTGGATACTCTGATCCTATAGTGAGTGGCACAGAAATCACAATAGCGGACATAACAACATTACCGCGATATGCTGATCATGCTGGGTATACATTCAGTGGCTGGGCTAAGAGTATAAACGGCGCCGTAGCCTACACGCCTGGAAATAAACTTGCTGTTCTTGAAGACATGAACCTATATGCGGTATGGATCCCCCGTAATGACCTCAACTATATAGTTGAGTATCGTAAAGGTTCTGAAACTGGTGACAGGTTACTCCCAGACAAGACAGAAACCGGCAGAACCTTTGGTGTTACTTATACCGAAACGGCTCCGACAATTCTAGGTTACAATGTTGACGCAATTTCCAAATCAGTTACTATTGCTATGAATAACAACAAAATTATCTTCATCTATACGGCGCGTACTGACTTGAGTTATGTTGTGAACTATCTTGAGCAGGGTACTGATGCGGTGTTGGCTGTTCAGAAATCAGTGGTTGGTCAGACTTTTGGTGCTGTTGTGACTGAA
>JAIRTW010000114.1 GCA_031254875.1 Candidatus Bathycorpusculum termitum | reverse complement strand
CAGGTGTTGCATTTTTTGGCAGAGTATAATGCAGAGGTCTACACACGAGACATCGTACTAACCCTTGAAGATGAAAAAACCCTAAACAAAGAAGACTGATAATTTTGTCCCAAAGCCGTTGCCCATTGAACAGGCTGTTTTGGTGTCGTAATTTTAACTAAGCTTTTGGACAAAACGCAATACCGGTTTATAACCACTGCAGCATCAATCTAATAACCCGCAAGACTAAAGTGTATTCGTTATACGTGCAAGCACTACAAATATAGATATGATATTTTTTTGTGTTTTATTCATCATACATACTCCACCCGACACAATTGATAATCATGTCAAATAAGTGATGTCTTATTACATATTGGTTTTTTGCTTGCTTGATCTTGCCGCGTTTGAAAAATGAGGGGTAATATCTTGATTCGAAGCGGAGCTTTAAGCAAGCCTGTAATCCGTTTTATCGCTTGTAAATTTTTTTATTTTTTACCGTAACTATACCCTTTGCCCCTATGATGACATTTAGCGTTTAATGTAAACTCCATTCGAATATCCAACCATTCTTAAACAAAGTTGCCCCTATGCAAACGTACCGCGACCCATCAACATAACCTGCAAAAAACTAACACAACAAGAACAAACACTCCTAAAGCTGTCTGAAAACTAGACATTTTACATTTTTAGTGAAAAATGTCTGAGAAAAATGGTTTTTCTTGTTTTTCAAGAGGCTTAATAATTTTCTGACCGTCTAAGGAGCATTTGTGTGCTTTGTCAAAGAAAACTGATGAGGTACTAAGATTTTTTTCTGTGCTAACTAAAAATCCATAGGAGCAACTTTGAAAAGTTACGGTTTTTAATGTTTTTATAGTTGCAACCGACCAAAGTTAGCGGTTATCATGTCAAATCATGCGAGTATAGAAGGGAGATTTAAAGTCGACCACCTGACGACGGGCGGAAATACAGAACCCGTTTTTTTAAAATACCACTTTTAATAACGCAGTCACCACTACATGTAGGGGCTTGATTTGACTGAATTAGTATTCGTAGGGTTAGGATTAAACGACGAAAAAGGCATCACCATCAAGGGTTTAGAGGAAACCAGAACCGCCGATGCAGTGTTCATGGAAACCTACACCAGCCGCATGCCCGACTTTAGCATAGAACAATTCGAAGCGTTATGCGGCAGAAAGATCCAGATGCTCACAAGAAGTAACCTTGAAGAGGAAAACGGCAGAGCCATCCTCCAAGTAGCTAAAGCGGGAAAAGCGGTGTTTTTGGTACCCGGTGATCCCTTTATCGCCACAACCCACATCACCCTGCGCATCGATGCAGAAAAACAAGGCATTCCAACCCGCATTGTACATGGCATATCCATCATGTCGGCGATTGTAAGTCTCTCGGGTTTGCATAATTACAAGTTCGGCAAAACTGTCACCGTGCCCTTTTCTGACAACTTTTCGGAAACTCCCTACAATGTTATAGCTCAAAACCAAAAACTTGGTCTGCATACGTTATGTCTTTTGGATTTGAGGCAGGCTGAGAATCGCTATCTCTCCATTAAAGATGCCTTAGAGCAACTATTGATAGTCGAGAAAAAAAAGCAACAGAGGGTCATAAACGCAGATACACCGGTAGTGGGCATTGCAAGAGCAGGCAGCAGCAGTCCTGTGCTTAAAGCGGGTTTTATCAGGGGTATTGTTGATTTTGACTTTGGTGAGCCGCCATTTAGTCTCATCATCCCCGGCAGTCTGCATTTTATGGAAATCGATGGACTCCTTGCGTTTGCGGGGGCACCTTTGGAGTTTAGGAGGCTTGCCAAATGAGCCTTGAAGTTCTTACCAGCAAATACATCGGCTCAGCTGAAAAGGTGCTCTCTGAACTTAAACGTAGTCCGGTTCCGCTTAGTGTGGATGAGGGAACGGTGGGGGAGGTTCTGTGTTGGGTCGTGGATTATTTGGAGGATGCAAAGTATTATAAGGCGCAGGGTAAGCTTGAAACCAGTTTGACGTCGGTAGCCTACTGTGAAGGGCTACTTGACGCACTCAGATTAATCGGCGCAGTGAACTTTCAATGGCCAGTCAAACAACAGAATCAAACAGAAAAACGGTGATTGCTTCAGGCGTTTTTGATCTGCTACATCTGGGGCACGTAAGATTTCTCGAAGACGCCAAAAAAGCGGGCGGCCCAAACACGAAATTAATCGTTATCGTCGCCCGTGACAGCACCACAGAGAAGCTCAAAGGCAGAAAACCCATCATGACCGAAGACCAACGCCGTGCACTTGTGGAATCGTTGAGGGTTGTGGATGAGGCAGTTTTGGGATTTGAGGGTTTAGAAATCGGTGAAGTCATCGAAAAAATCCGTCCCGACGTCATCGCATTGGGCTATGACCAAGTTGGTATGGAGCAGGAAATCAAAGCATATATATCAACCCATAAACGGCCAGTTAGGGTTGTCCGTATCGGTAGATTTGGGGAAAATACTTTAGACAGCTCATCAAAGATTAAGCAACAGATACTTGATAAACTCGCCCAACAGCGGTTAAATCCATGAACAGCGAGAAATACAAACCCACCTATATTCTCATTACTCTAAATGTAGTTATCTATATTGCAGGTACCATAATCGGAGGAAACGCATTACAAACACCCAACAGTGTTGTATTCATTTGGGGACAGGTTAACATGTTTGTGTTTGAAGGTGCCATCTGGCAACTCTTCACATCGATGTTTATTCATGCAACCATTTTCCATCTTGTCGGTAACATGCTTTTCTTGTTTATTTTCGGACTCCGCGGAGAAGAAATGTTTTCGCTACCAGAGTATTTGAGTATTTACTTGCTGGGGGGTTTAACGGGCAACATTCTCTCTTTAGCATTTGGTGTTGCACCAGGCGGCATACCCTTCATATCTGTAGGGGCCTCAGGCGCCATTTTTTCTATGTTTGGCGCATGCGTGATCTATGATCGACATGCAATCCGTCAATCCATACTGGGAGCGTTGATATTTGCATTTTTCTTGTTCTTCATCAACACCGGCGAAGGTGTAAATATTTTAGCACATTTCGGCGGTTTAGCCTTTGGCCTTATCGGAGGTTATGTGATAGCAACTCGTCGTAAACCTGAACAGCAAATCTCAGGAGAATTTAGATATCGTAATACACCTTTTTAGAGACCGGGGCAGAGTTCAACTTTGACTTTGCTACCATCTTTGAGCTCCAGCTGTTTACGTAGGCAGACTGGCGCTATAAGCTCTAAAACTGAGGCATCATAGTGGCTACGAAGCGACGTGACTAAGGCACCTTTAACTTTACCGCCTATTAGGGCAGGGTAACATTTGACAAGCCCGAAGCTACGGACTTCATTTTGAAAACCTGTGACTTCCACTGCAGGATACGTTTCGAGGTCTCGACGGGTTTTAATGTCGTAGTCATTTGATAGTTTTATGTTTAAGGTACCGGGGTATGGTTCGAACCCTAATTTTTCGATAATTTGTTTTTTGTAGCCAGACTTGGATACATAGTAGGCGCCTTCGCCTAAACCCGTAAATATAGTGCCTTCCAAGGTGATTGAGGGCAGACAAGTTTGCTCCATTAAAACTTTTAGGTTACTATATAGTTTTTGGAGTTCCACTGTACCTGCGGCCTCAATTTTTATGAGACTCCCATCAGAGGTTATGGTACGCCCTATCCAGTCTTTGCGTTCCAACTCGATTAGGTAACGGGAAGCAGTCTGTTGGGAAATACCCAGTTTTTTAGCTAAGCATTCGGTTGAGATTTTGACAGTTCGGTTATAGGCTCCTGTTTCAGCGAGTTTGAGAAGCATATAGAAATATTGCCATTCCTGCTTTTTAGTCACGACGACGCCTCCATGATTTAGTGAATGATCGGTTGCCTATTTAAGCGGTTATATGAGGATACGGCATCCCTGTTTGATCCACTGCAGGTTCAATGCTCGATAGGCTTAGCTATAACTGAGGAAAGCATTTTTTCTTCGGCTAAAGTAGCCGTTGGCGGCGTTTCTGCCTTAACGTTTAGAGTTTGAAAACTCGTCCGGTTAGGTAATGGATGAGCCGGATTTCCAACATACACTAAACCTTCAAAGGTGTCACTTAAGACGACTGAACCGGCACCGATTATACAGTCCTTAGCGATCTTGATGTTGTTTACCAAAGAAGCGTTGACTCCGATGAAGCAGTTTTCTCCGACTTCGCAGAATCCCGAGATGGTAACCTGTGAGGCGATAAAACAGTTGTCGCCGATAATGCTTCGGTGACCGATGTGGTTTCCTGACCAGAGTATCACGTTGTTACCTATCTTGGCGTGGTACTGCAGGGTATTGTTTTCAAAGATGAAACAGTTTTCGCCTATCTCCACATTTCGCCACACAAATGCGCGTGAACTGACATAGGATGCAAGCTGGTAGCCTTTGCGTTTTGCCTCCAGATAGAGTCGCGTTCTTATCCGGTTTAGCTCTGTGGACGATACAGCTATAAACAGTTTGTATTTTGAGGGATCATATAGTTTTTCGATGTCCTCAAATGGAATCACCGGCAGTCCAAAGAGGGTTTTGTTGTTGAGATAAGCTTTTTCAACTGAGAAGGCTACGACTTCGCAGTCTGAATCCTGTGTAAAATATTCGTATGCTAACTCGGCTGTTTCACCACTACCCACGATTACAAGTTTGTTTTTCATTAAAACATCAACCGAATTTTTTAAAAAATAAAATTAAATATCAAAAAATGCATTATTCTCGGGTTAACTACACGTCATACCTCTACTATTGCTAAAACTTTTGTAAGATATAAAGAACTGTGGATATATACTCCATATACCGCAAGGTCTAACGGCGCCGGCTCTGCCGGCCCAGGGTTCCCTGCATCACCCTGCTGAACCAAACCATCTATCTCTGACGAAACTATTACTCCATAATCGAGATGACATGCAGACGTCTAATGTTTTCGATAAAATGGGTTTCTTTTGGGCAGAAATCGCCGATAAAGATCAAACTCAGCACCAAATTCAATTCCTAAAAAGCCAGCTCACCCCCGGCGGCTACATGCTAGATCTTGCCTGTGGAAGCGGGCGCCACATAAACCCCCTCTGTGAAATGGGGTTTAACATGACTGGATTGGATTCCTCGCCTGCCCTGTTAAAAATCGCTCAACAGCGGCGTACAGGTTTGTTGGTCAGGGGGGATATGCGGTTTTTGCCTTATAAAACGGGTATGTTTGTAGCTGTCGTTAGCATGGATACGAGTTTTGGTTATCTGTCCTCAGAAACGGGGGATATACAAAGTCTCTCTGAAATTAGACGTGTGCTGAGATGGGGTGGCGTATTGATTGTTGATGTTTTTAACCGTGAGAACCTCATACGCAGGTATCTTGGGAAGCGCTCATTACCTAAATTATTGGAATATCCCGATTTTTTTCTGCACCAACACCGTACAATAAGCAGTGATGGAAGCAGATTGTGTGATCGATGGGAAGTCCATAATAGAGCCGATAGGGAAGTGAGGGTTTTTGAGCATACCGTTCGGTTATACACTTATAATCAGCTCGAGTGGCTTTTTGTAGAGGCGGGGTTTGAAATTAAGGAGGTTTTTGGCGGCTATGAAGGCCAAAAATTCAGCTCTGAAACGCCGCGGCTTATCTTCTTAGCAAATGCAAAGTAAATTGCAGGTTTCAAGGTTGGATATTGATATATTTCGCACAAGAGTTATAAGAGCCCAAAAGAATCAGTGAAGAGTGAGTTTCAATGAGTGCGTGGAAGCTTCGTTTTTCCATGGTTGCCACTTTAGCAGCTATCTTTGGGTTAACAACGCTGGTTTTTTCGGCGGTTCTGCTCTATGTGGGCTACTTCAGTATAATAACTGTGGGTGTACTCATTGTGATTCTAAACGTTGCCCAGTGGCTTCTTGCACCCTACTTTGTAGGCTCCATATATCGTGTTAAGGAACTAAAGGAAGGGGACAACCCCAAATTGCATCAGATGGTCACAGAGTTAAGTGTAAAGAGCAAAATCAAAAAGCCTCAGCTTATGCTCGCTCAAATTCCGCTTCCTAACGCATTTGCATACGGTTCGCCTCTAACAGGTAATCGGGTCGCTGTAACACAGGGACTTCTAACCAACCTCGATGATGGCGAAGTTGAAGCAGTCATCGGTCATGAACTGGGCCATCTAAAACATCGAGACGTTCAAGTCATGATGGTTGTCTCTTTTCTGCCGTCACTTTTCTATTTTATCGGCTATTCTATGATACTTTCGGGCCTTTTTGGCGGAAACCGTAGAAGCGGAGGCGGCAACGGAGGCTACAACGCATTAATTGGGATTGCGTTTATGGCTTTCTCTTGGGTGTTGACTTTATTCACGCTTTATCTTAGCCGTTTACGGGAGTACTATGCAGACCAACACAGCTCCATGGTCGTGGAGAATGGCGCCGAAAAACTCTCCACCGGACTGATAACCATCGTGGAAGAGAGCAAACGCACCGGCAGGCCAAATAATAAACAAGCCAAAAACAACTCTGCCTGCAAAGCGCTTTTCATCTCCGATCCCGACCGAGCCAACAGGGATGCTGAAGAACTCAATACCTCCAAATATATAAACAAAAAAGACCAGCTCAATGAAACCCTCTCAAGGCAACCTACATCGGGGGATCGTCTGCTAGAAATCTTTTCCACACATCCAAACATCATTAAACGTCTGCGGGCGCTACAAGAACTCAGCCACACCTCAAACAGCAGGCTTAGTTAGTTAGCAGTTAGTTAGCTGGTTAGTTAGAACATTATGTCGGGGTTTCGGCGGTTTAGGAAAGGGTTAACTCTTTTTTCTTCGCCAATCATGGAGGTTTCGCCGTGTCCAGGATAAACCAGCAATGAATCAGGCAATACCTCTACTTTGCGCAGAGAACGGGTCATATCACTAAGGGAGCCCTCGGGGAAGTCGGTTCTGCCGATTCCGCCCGCAAATAATGTGTCGCCGCTAAACACCACATGTTCACCGATGAGACAGATACTGCCAGGGGTATGCCCGGGGGTGTGGAGGACTTTTAGGGTTTCAGATCCGAACTTGACTAAACTGCCCTCTTCAAGCAGGGTGTGTGATGGTGCACCCTCTGTTTTTATACCTGCCAAAAAACAGGCATCTTGAGAGTGGATACAGATGGGCACGGGATACTTTTGTTGCAAAACACCGTCACCTTTAACGTGGTCTGAGTGGCCATGGGTGTTTATTAGGTATTTGATTTTTAATCCCGCTTCTTTTATGTAGTCGATGATTAGTTTTGCTTCGGAAGGGGAATCTGATCCGGGGTCGATAATGACTGCTTCTTTTGTGTTATGGCAACTGGCGATGTAGCAGTTGGTGGATAACATACCAACGCTGAAGGTCTCAATCAGCATATAAATCAACAAGGTAAATATGTTGAAACGGAAGATAAAGCATTTGCTTATCGAATAAATGACTTTAAACGGTTCTCAGCGGAGTTATCCACTGTCTGGAGCACCTTCTCGAATGCATCTACGAAACTTTTGAGTAATTAATCCCTTCACATCCACCAAACCCCGCGCAATCAGTTTCCCTATTGTACCAAAGAGCAACGTTAGTTCTTCTATATAGCGAGTAACGACATCTCCATGAGTTGACTCGTTTAGCAAGCGTTTTCTGGTTAAAGTCTTTGTCTATTGAGTTGACAGCTTTAAGTTTAGAGCCATCTATGAATATTCTTTGGGCATCATAGACATTTAGACGCTTAGGAAAGTAACGAATTCTTTGAATACGGTGCCTATAGCATGGGGGGTTGTCTTTTCTAAAGTCTGCTATTGTTTTGAAATCAGGTGCTAGGCCGCTAGGAAGCCACATGGCTTCAATGTTTGTTTTGCATTTATGTTCGAGTCTTCGGCTGGATCGGATGTGGTTGAGTCCTCGCAGAGGTAGAGTTTGCAGAGATCTTTTGGGTTGCTGAGGGTCTGCCAAGGTTTTTAGGTGTGGAGTGGGTGAAGCCTAACTTTTCCATATTTAGGGTGTTATGTAGGCGTCTATGAATCGGACGGGTTATCTGTTTGTATGTATTGTTGTATGGTTTTTGGCAGTAGATGGGTTTGGTTTCTGTTTGGGTCTTCTATGTAGCCGTTGGGTGTTTGGTTCATTATTGTTTCTCTGTCCAGGGTTGTTCGGTTATGACTAGGTAGGCTGTTTTGCCGAGGTATTCTTTTGGGCAGGTTACTTTGGCGCCTGTGCCGTGGGGGGTGACTGTTCTTTTGACAAAGCCTACGATTCCTGTTAGTTTGAGTTCGTTTGTGGTTTGGAAGTTGACTTTTTTTGGCACATCAATCACATATAGCTCTATTAGAGCCATTAATATTTAAGTTCTTGTGTCGTCAAGCAAAAAAGAGGCAAAATTTCACACGGACTCTATGGATACATGAAAAAAACGGTCACGCCCGATGGGTTCGGGCTGAAAACACCGACTGGAACGAAAAAAATGAGTTTTTAAATTGGCGTAAAGGTTGGACGGAGGTTAACAATCGTGTGTTTGAGCGAAAAGGGCGTGAATACCTCATAGACCACCGCTCATATCAAGAGCAGGGCATCGACCGCGAGCCGATGATACACTTAGGCTACGAAGCGGCGGCACTCCTCAAACTTTATACACCATATCGCAATTATTGTTACAGCGTCTCGTTGTGGTTATGCAATTAGCTTATTCTACTTCAAGGAGCAAATATTATGACCAACCGTATCTTCAAGGTAACTAAAGAGGACATAAAATACCAAACCCCATGGCTAACTGTCAAAGAACTCACAATTGAAAAAGATGGCAAGCAAGGGTCATATGACGTAGTTCATAGAAGCAATACTTCTACATTAATTATAAAAACAGAAAACCACAAAATACTTTTTTTACGTCAATACCGTTTTCCCACCGACACCTATGCGTGGGAATTACCCATGGGAGGAATTGAAGAAGGCGAATCTCCAATTGACGCCGCTATACGAGAACTAAAAGAAGAAACCGGACTCTACACAACACTACAACCCTTAGGGTTTTTTCATCCCGCACCGGGACTGACCCCGCAAAAAGCACACGTATTTTTTGGGCAAATACCTGATATGGATATTTTAAAAGTCACAACATTTAATGACGTCGTCGATGAAATTGTGAACAGAGAATTTTACGATTTTACCCAAATTGCCGCCATGATACAAAACGGAGAAATTTCAGACGGATTTACTTTGGGCAGTCTTAGTTTATTAAAATGGATTGATGTGAAATTTTTTAAACCTAAATAATTACATTCAGCAGTTTGACCTAAACAGTCAAAAACTAAATTATGCCCAAAAAATATTCGAAACATGAGAAACCATGTACAAATAACCAAAAACCCAACAACCTGTAATATAAATAATTCAACGCATTTTTCCCCAAACTGCCGAACGTGAGTAAATAGAATGAACGGGCATTACATCAGCCGCACCAATCAGCTTGAAACAGATTTTCTATAAAAAAGCAAACTGTTTTGTTCATTTTTATCTTATGGACGAAAATGCTAAAAACCGAAGGGCACTAAGACAGCCTTAGAGATGTGTTCCAAAACCTTTTGTGGCTTAAAAACCAAAAAACTGGCTTGCAGAATTTTCAGCAAGAACCAAAATATTTCACAATCAAATAAACGCTGACAGTTTCAACCTTTATTAGTCTGACGCAACGTTAGAGTTGCTGAAGAGTATCTTTTATCCTCTTGGAATCGCCTGATTGAATAACTGATTCTTTTCTATACGATATAAAGTAGATATAGTATGTGCATGTTAAGAGTTGGTTTAGTTAAAAATTGTCGCAGATGCAAATCTTCCGTTCGGCCTCACTGTGAATATAGAAAGAAAACCACAAAGAAAGTCTTTGCAAACACCGTTAAGAAGAAAGAAGCATAACTTTTGTCCATTCTTTTTTTAGGTGCTCTTGTGAGTAGCCCATATCAAGTAGTGTCCCGAAATAAGAGAGTATTTCAAAAAGGATTATGTGCAAGGTTCCAGATTTCCTCTCGAGAGCCGTTGACATGAAAACGTGCAAACAGAAAGACCGCTAAATCAATCATACGCAAACTACGCGAAACTATGCCGGTTTTCCGACGAAACCGCCCA
>JAIRTW010000085.1 GCA_031254875.1 Candidatus Bathycorpusculum termitum | reverse complement strand
AACGCTGCAAATGCAAAGACTGCAAACTCCAATTCACACAAACAACAGACAAAAACAACACAAAACGCGTCTTCGCCCTCTACCTATACGTTGTTGGCTTATCCATGAACGCCCTTGGGCGCATGCTAAAAGTAGAACCCTCCACCATCCCACATAGCAACTTGATTTTACATTAACAGTCATAACCGTCGTGTGTGAACCAGTTTTTGATGTCTGTTTTTGTTATAGCATTTAACGCCTGTTGTAGAGCAGTTTGCAGTTCTTCATGAGTTCGTGCTTTGAGTTTTCTTAGAACCGCTTTTAGCTTTGACCACATAAGCTCGATCGGATTCAAATCAGGCGAATACTGAGGTAAAAACACAACAGACACGCCCTTTTCATAAATAGGGTCTAAAACACCCTTCATCTTATGCGATGACAAATTATCCAACACCAAAATATCACCCTCACCAAGCGCAGGAGCTAAAACCTGCGAAACATAATACTCAAGGCAACCTCCGAAAACTCACTTTTTACGTTTTTAAACCGTTAAAACAAAATGAACTCTTCGTAAAACAGAAATTTCTAATTTTTAAAAAAATAAACACACCCGTTCTTACCTAAAAACAAACCATAACATCCATCAACTCACCATATTTTCCCACAATTAAACACAACTAACCCACAAGAAACATGAACCGCCGTAAATTATACGCCAAATTCTTAGACGCAACATCCCGACCAACACGACCAAGTCCATGAACACACGAACAAACACCAGCCATAAACCTTGTCATATACCCAAACACATGCCCAACCCTACAACGAACACGAGCAATAACCCAATTACCCACCTTTCCCTCCTCCGCAAGAGACTTATTACGATACGCACGAGAACAAACATGAACCCTGACCCCAGGAAACAACCGTAAAATCATATCCACATAACCACTACCAACAATGCACTATCTGCCTCTACATCCTCGTTTTTTTCATCAATTAAACCAACAAACTCTTGGCTATCATGAACAGACGCATCCGTCACACTAAACGCAGTAATAATTTTACTATCGCTATCGCATTTTACATGATTCTTATAGCCAAAAAAGGATTCATCACCCTTCTTGGTCCACCTGGCATCCACATCAGTTTGCGCTAACACATTATCCTGATACTTTATCTCACCTTTCTCAATTCGCGTTGCACATTTTTTTGCCGGCAAATCCTCAAGAGCCTCACCCTTTTTCAAGTGCGCATCATCATTTTTGTTGTGTGCCGTTTGGGAACTGTTACAAAGGTGGCATCGATGATGGAGCCTTTGTGAGTGATTATGCCTTTCTCTTCAAGTATCTTGTTGAAGGTGTCAAAGAGTTTTCTATCCGTCTGGTTTGTTTTTAGTGCTTCTTTGAAGTCCCATATGGTGTTGCCGTCGGGTACTTTATCGCCAATTTCAAGGCCGAGGAAGTGCATGAAGGAGAGGCGATCATTTATCATGTATTGGGCTGTCATGTCTGCTAGTCTGTACCATTGTTGTAGTATGGTGATTTTGAACATCAGTATGGCGTCGTAGGGTGGTCGTCCGCCTTTGGATGTGTCTTTGTGTATGGTTGTTTCGATTGGCTGGCGGAATATTTCCCAGTCTATTAGTTGGTTTGCTTTTATTAGCGGATCGCCTAGGTTTGATAGTATTTCAAGTTGAGTTTGTGCTCCAAATAAATGCAGTTGACCCATACAATATCCCCTACTTTGTCTTTACTGTTCATAATGTCCATGCTAGTAAGAGGTTTTCGGAGGCTACCTCAAAAACCCCACCATTCAAAACACCTCTAAATGACAAAGGAGTATTCACACCCGACAAACGCAACGTAGAAATTACCGACGTACGCTCAAAGCGCACATCAGGAACATAGTGGGCTATAGCAGTTTAACTTTTTATAGTAGATATTGTGCTACGTTTTTCCTTACGTTGCATTGCTAAAACTATGTTTTCTCTTGTCTTATCATCAGTTGCTTGCACATTAAACACCGTTCTTAAACAACATATGCAACCGAAATATATAAACTATCAATGTAAAATCAAGTTGCTATAGGCGTTCTAATACGGAGGGCTGTTTTTCGACTTTGAAGCGGGGTAATCCTTTGCTTTTGCGTAAGCAACTTGATGAGCGTAAACAGCAAGAAGCCTTCACACGCGCCTGTAATCTAAACATCAAACGTTTATGTTATCTGAACTATCTTGAAGATATAAATGCAAGGGAAACCTGGCACAAATAATATTGTCCCAAAGCCACTTCAAAGGTTGTTTTTGTACAGTCTGAACTTAGGAAATTCTTATTTTCCTCGGAAAAAATGATGGGTGTGTTTGATAAACATCCCGCTTTCCTTTTAGTCTTTTGTGTATTCAAACAAACCAAATATGGATGTGATATAATGTCATGTAATATATCTAAAACAATACCCCTAGACACCATCAATTATCATTCCTATGGGTGCAATACTGTTTCCCCTGACTATGGCGGTCGAGGAGTTACATATTGGGCACACCCAAGTGGAGTTTCATACACTTTAGCGCCAAATCAATCAAGAACCATTACCTTCACCTGCACAAAACCTCTCTGTTATGAGGGCAAAGACTGGTGTAATGTTCATTTTGAGGCGACGCCCAAAGGCGCTACAGGCTCTTGGAGTGATACTGAATTAAAATTTAGTGTAAACGGTGCATATACCCAGAACATGTATCTTAGTGGCGTTCCTGATCATGGGATGTGGCAAACCTACGATCTAGCCAATATACCCAATGAAGTATACCATGATACAGGAATTAATACCATTGTTCTTACCAACCCAAATAATAGCGGCACGATTGAAGTCTCAGGTTTCAAAATACAGCGTGTCTATCGGATGAAGCATTATAATTACACTACTGCCTCTACTCCGTCTTGTTCTCCAGCAGTTAACACTGGGTCTAATGGAAATTTGGATCACCTCCGTGAGGATTACCCCTGCCATCTGACAACCTGTGGAAAAAGAAGCGTTACCACTACTAGAGATGCTGTTGCTGGTTCTATTATTCCTGCAGGAGGCTGTGCGGAATGGGTATTTAACTGGTCGCCAAATATCCCAGGCCAACAAAATTTTACAAGCGTCAATTATGTAGCTCAAGATGTTACTCTTTTCAATTTTAATCAGATGTCCGCCACGATAGGCAGTACCTTTGAACAAGATGTTAAATTAAGTGCTTACCTAAATGGCTCATTAATAACAACTTTCTACCTAAGCAGATTTCAAAACAAACCCGCATTCCCAAGCTATGACCTAACAAAGAGCCTATCCTATAATGACACATCAGCAAACACTGTAAGGCTGGTAAATAACAGCAATGTCTCGGTTAAGTTTGAGGATGCTTATGGAATAAACATCTACCGCACTTACCAAACAGCAACCATATGTCCACCGTGTGGAAGCTGTAATACATCTTGCCAAACAGGCTGTGAAACCTCCTGTCAAAGTTGCTATACAAATCAAAGTTGCAATAACTGCATTAATTGTTATCTTTGCTATGCGTGGTATCTTAGCTGTCAGGCGGGCTGTGAATTTGCATGTCTAGACTGCCAAGCTGGGTGCGAAATAGAGTGCCAAGGATGCGAAGGATGTCAAGGTTGTGTATCTTGTCAGACCTGCCAAGGCTGTGAAGAATGCCAAGTCTGTGTTAATTGCCAAGGAAGTGAATTGTGCCCCAACCCACAATACATCTGTAGCTGGTGTGAAACCTGCCAACCATACCAAACTCCGGAGGCCACCCCATCTGACAAGGATACGAAACCTGCTAGCCAGCGTAAACCTAAAACAGAGACGGTGAACTAAATGGTGCAATCAAATCTAACCCCGAAGGTATCTTCAAAAGGGTCTGGGCCTGTTTTTAATCAGGTCCCTCGGCCCCTCCCTCCCTTTCATCACCTATCTCCCGAGCGTGTAAGAGAAGTGGTCCTGGAGACTCTAATTGCGTTAGACCTTATCCCTAAAGTGCAGAAAAAGCAGGTGATAAAAATTGAATAACCCTGAACAAAAAATACAAGAGCTAACGGTTTGGACCAGCACTAAATGTAACCTTAAATGCAAATACTGCTTTGTGTACAAACTCAACGAAGAACAACCCTACAAAGTCATGACTACCAAAACCGCTGATCAACTCATTGAATTTGCCGCAAAGTATGTGAGCCCGGATGGAAGGATTTGGTTCTTCGGTGCAGAACCGCTTTGTAACTTTGACATAATCAAATATATCGTTAAAAAAAGCCGTTCTAAGGGATATAGGTGGCATTTTGGTGCAACCACAAACGCGACCCTTATTGATGAGGAAAAAATACAGTGGATGAAACAAGCCAACTTTGGCTTACTGCTCTCTATTGATGGTCCCAAAGACAGTCACAATACCAACCGAGTCTATGCTGATGGTACAGGTAGCTGGGAAGATGCCTGGAAAGGGTTAACGCTTGTAAGAAAAGTCCTGAATCCCATCCCGCAGATCCGATGGACCGTAACGCCTTCAACTGTAAAAGGTTTGGCAGATAACATCAAGACGTTAGTGGAGGAGTACGGTTTGACTAATTTGGCGGTTGATTTTACCTATGAAGTGGAGTGGACTAAAGAGGATCTTGTAGCCCTCAAGGAGGAGCTGGAAGTCTTTGGTCGCTACTACTATAAGTGGATGCTGGAGGGTAAGCCAGTGTTTAGTATGTTTGTGCGGGACGCAAATGCAGCTATCACTCAAACGGTGCGGTCTTGGTGTAACCGATGCGGTTTAGGTAATGGGGGGCTTGGGGTAGATTACGATGGGACACTGTATCCTTGTCATCGTTTTATTGATTCTCATAAAATTCGAGTTGGGGATATCTACAGTGGTTTTAATGACCTGCATAAGCGGTGGATTGAGGATTGGCGTAAGATAGTGCCTTATTGTGAGGAGCCCAAAAAGTGTTTGAACTGTAACTATAAGAATGCGTGTAGCGGCGGTTGTATTGCTATGAACTATGATCTCTTTGACACTCCCCATATAAACGTTGAGAGCCTCTGTACTATTAAACAACTCATAGTAGATACCCTTGGAGAGCTATGTAAGTCTTTGCAGGATAACCCGACTTTTCAGAAGCAATATAGGAAAACCGGGCTCGCTCCATCACCAAATACGCGGGTGCAGCCTCAAAAGCCCTGCGGTTGTTCAGATGAAGCCAACCAACGAACCGTGGAGGTGCAAAATGTGCAGTAACATTTTAGAAATTACACAGTAACAGGGGCATTTACTGTACGTTTAATGCTTCCAATCGGGGTTGTTGCAGAGTACACTCAATTTATCGGCGATATAGGCGAATTATGTCCTTAAGTATGAAAAAATGTTACTAAAGATGGAAACTCTGCAAGTCTAAAAATTTGCCCGCTTTTCTTTTTTTCCATACGTCCATAATTAACATACATGGGTTGTGGAGTAAGATTTTTCAGTAGATTTTTATGCTCGCCGTAGGCCTAAGTTTTTGTGAAGAAAACCAAAGACTACAGCAGAGCAAAACAACTATACTTCAAGCCGGAAATAAACCTATGTCCCCACTGCAGCCAGCCGCTTAAACGAAGCCACATCGCATGGCAAAAAAGCATCTTCACCCTAAAAGAAACCCTCCACACAACAAGCTACGCCTACAAATGCAAAAACAAAAACTGCAAAAACACAAAAGAAACCTACCGCTCAACAGAAGCAGAACTACTCAGCCTCAAACACTACCAATTCGGCATCGACACCATAAGCCAAAATAGGCCACCTATACTTCCTCGACCACTAAACCATAGACGAAATCAAACAAACGGAAGTGTACTGATATATGATATATTATAGTGTTTTATAGAATGTTTGGTTTGCAGTAGAAAAAATCGTGCCAAGACCACAGGTGATCAGTTAATCCTTCAAGCTTGGCGGGCGAAAAACCATGCTTAAACGCATTAACAAAATTCAAGAGTATTTCAAAAGGGATTATGTACAAGGTTCTAGATTTCCTCTCGGGAGCCGTTGACATGAAAACGAGCAAACAGAAAAAATTGTCAAATCAATCATGTAAACTTTGGCAGTGTCCTAACTTGGAATAGATTATTTGAAATAGAAGAATTCGTGCCAAGACCACAAATGATCCGTTAACCCTTCGAGCTTTGCAGGAGAAAAACCACACTTAAACTCATTGATAA
>JAIRTW010000079.1 GCA_031254875.1 Candidatus Bathycorpusculum termitum | reverse complement strand
TTTTGTTGGGTGTTTGTTTTTTGTAGGTTATTTTGTTCTTTAAATGGTTAACGGGCAGAATTAGGATGTTATTTCGAGGACGATTCCCGAGACATATGGGTTACAAATAGCGAGTTACGGTTAAAAAGAGAGAGAAATGAAAGAGGCAATTACCTTTTGATGAATGTTACATTTTTCAGGTATGCCATTTCTATGTCTTCACGTTCAAAGGCTTCCCTTATGGCTAGATTGATTTGCTGTTGAACTTCAAGGTAGCTACCATAGTCTGGTGCGTTGACGAAGTAACTGATGAAGAATTTTAGGCTGTACTCGCCAAATTCATTAAAGCTTACAAATTGAGGTGAAGCCCCTTTAACGTTTTTTATTATATCAGTAATTATTGGCGGAATTTTTCTGATTTTTTCGTTTGGTGTATCATAAGCTATACCTATGTTAAAGACTATCCTTCTTTTTTGTAATTTTCTAAAGTTTCTAACATATGTTGATGTGAGTTCTTTGTTTGAAATTACTAATTCTTCACCCTGTAAAAGCTGAAGTCTTGTGCTTAGTATGCCAATGTTTTTGACAATGCCGCTGTATTCACCTACAAAAATGAAGTCACCTATTTCGAATGGGCGATCAAAATAAATGTAAAATGCACTAAATAAGTCACTTAAAGTGCTTTGAAGAGCAAACGCGATGACAATGCCGCCAATACCCACACTTGCAAGCGTCGTTTCCCACGCTCCCGGAAAATCGAACAAATTCAGAATTATTACAAAAGCTCCAAGGAAAACGACTCCTGTTACAACCTTTTTTAAGATAAACGTTGAATGTTTATTGTTTTTTGCACCTTTTTGTGTTGCTCTGGTTGCAAATTTGTCAATGAAAATATTCACAATTTTTGAAATCGCGTATGCCGCAAGCAGGATTTGTATAATTAAAAACAAGCCATTTAACACGGGATTGTATGAATCAAGAAATGAAAGCGGCGCTAATGAAAATTGAATAACTGAAATCACAATAAATATCATGATAACTACTTTTAAGGTAGCCACCATTTCATCAGCTAAGGTTGAGGCAGTTTTTGCAGCCCAGCGATTAACGTATTTACTAATAACGGCGTATAAAACCAAACCAACAGAACCAATCACGATAAATATTAAAAGTGAAACCAAAATTTCAGCATTTGTAGAGCTGATGTTTAACATATGTTGTAATGAATGGCTCAAGTTATCAAGAGCAGTATTGTTAGCGGTAACCTCATGTAGACTCATTTAATCTCAAAATCCTTCCGCAGGGCCTCTTAGATTAGAAGGCCATTAAAAACTCATAGATAAATTTACTTCTCAGTAAATGAGAAAAAGATTGAGAAGCTGCTTATTTTGCAGCTGACTTTGCAAGCTTCTTTAGAATTACATCCTTAGCTATAGTGTAAGCAATGGAGTAGTCAAAAAGACCCTGGGGCTCAGCAGTGGCACGTTTAATCATTTCTATTTCAGTCTTGAGTTTGAGTTTGCCGATGGCCAATGCACCGATACCCCAGACGCCCGGTTTTAGTTCTTTATCGTCATTCGAACCTAAACCTTCCACACCCAAGGGGTTGATGGCGTTGATATCTGCGACGATTTTGGCTTTGGTTGCAACAGCCAAATCTGCGGTGCTAAGAAGCTGGATGCCCCCGGCACCTGCGGCAAGGATAATTTCAGCGTCTTTGACGACTTCTACTGTTTGCTCAGGCTTGCTGACTTCGACGACTTTGACACGCTGGGCACCACATTCGGCGTTGATTTTATCTGCTACTGCTTGACCTTTGGCTAAACTACGGCTACTTATGGTTATGTCGGCTTTTTCTGCGGCGTAGATGCGTGCAGCTGTCTGCCCCACAGGTCCAGTACCTGCTAAGACAGCAACTTTCTTGCCCTCTAAGCTACCTAAACCTCTTTCCATGGATGCCCCAAAGGTTTTGGCAACTGCCGCTGCGGCTGTGCTATATCCGCCTCGGGGGTCAACGATGATGCTGTTGCCCCAAGGGGCAGATTTCATGGCTTTCTGGGTTGCGGCGACAACTTTTTCTACTTCTTCAAAGTTGCTACCGTTGATGAAAATTTTGGTATATTTTGCGCCTTCAGGTCCGCGTGGGAAGAGGAGATCGAAAACGATTTTGGGGGCGTCTTCTCCTGTTACATTCTCGTATGTGAATATCGATGAGTCAGGGAATGCATCTATAGCTACTAGGATGTCAAATGGGCTACAGTATTTGTCTGTGTCTAGGAAAAAGAAAACTGTTTTGTACGTTGGTTGTGCCAATTATTTACACCTTAGTTTGTCTGTGATGCAGTTTAATAATTTAAGAATTGTCCATCGTTCTTCTCAAATGTTCTTTTGTTCTATTCGTTTAAAGTATGATTTCTGCGTTTGACATGCGAAAATCTATTAAATAGTCCTAAACAAAAGGATAGCTAGATGGCTGATAAGGAAATGCCAAACACAACACCTGATAAGCTTAGTGCATTTCTCATGTCTAAACTATCAGAAGGTATTGCATACTGCAAAATACTCACCGATGAAAAAAAGAAACCGATTGATTGGCTCTACCTCGACGTTAACGAGGCTTATGAAAGGATCACCAACGTCAAAAAAGAAGAGATCGTAGGTAAAAAAGCAACCGAAATTTTCGCTAAGAAAAAACATATCCCTAAAAGTTTGATCAGCCGCTATGGCGCTGTTGCATTAACCGGCAAATCCATCGCCGCGGATCATTATTTTGAATCATGCAAAAAATGGTATCATATATCCGCTTACAGCCCCCAAGGCGGTTATTTCGTCATTATTTTTGAAGATATTACCGTGCGCAAGACAGCTGAAGAAGAATTAAGGCAAACAAAAACAGATTTGGAAAGGAAAATACAGGATTACACTGAAGAGGTGATTAAAGAATACCACCGCCTATATGGTATACTAGAAACACTGCCCGCTTACGTTACCCTGATAGATAAAAATCACAAAATAATATTTGCTAATCACGCTTTCCGCGAGCTTTTTGGCGAGCCGCATGGAAAATACTGTTATGATTTTCACTTTAAACGCAACAAACCTTGTGTGAACTGTGAAACCTATAAAATTATAAAAACCAATAAATCCGTCCGGTTTGAATGGCGGGGACCTAATGACAGGTATTATGATATCTTTGATGTTCCCTTCATCGATCATGATGGTTCAACTATTATTTTAAAGGCAGGTGTTGACATAACTGACCATAAACATGATGAGGTGAAACTCAAGAAACAGCGGGATCAGCTCGTGCATCGGGTTACTGAACGAACAGCGACACTGCAGGAAAGCGAAAAACGCTGGGCAACTACCCTAAACAGTATCTGTGATGCAGTTATAGCAACTGATACTCAGGGTACCGTAACATTTGTGAATTCTATCGCCGAAGATTTAACAGGTTGGACTGAAAAAGAAGCAACAGGAAAACCAATAGAGCAAGTGTTCAACATCATCAATAAACAGACAAGGCAAGAAACAAAAAGCATCGTTTCAATAATTTTGGCACAAGGTTTCACCACTGACATAGCAAATCAATTGCTTTTGATACGTAAAAACGGCACAGAAATTCCTATCGACAGTTGTAGCTCACCCATCATAACAACGGGCGGTGCCATGCACGGAGCCATTTTTGTTTTCCACGACGCTACTGAACGCATAAAAATTGAAGAATCAAACAAGCGCCAAGCGACATTAATTGATCTTAGTCCCGCCGCCATTATTGTCCACAAAGTCGATGGCACCATAACTCTTTGGAGCAGGGGCGCAGAGAAAACCTACGGCTGGACCAAAGAGGAAGCAGTAGGAAAATATATTCATGAGCTATTGGCAACCAAATTTCCGCAACCATTTGACGACATTATTTCTGAGCTAAGTGAGAAACAAAGCTGGACAGGGATTGTTACTCAAAAAACCAAAGGAGACCGCAAACTGGTTATGCAAAACTGGTGGCTTGTGGAAAAAACTGAGCATAACAAAATCAAAATTATTCTTGAAACCAGCGTAGAAGCAAGCTATCCAACTCTGAGCACAAACTCTGTGCTTGAAGTAGATTTTGAGGATAGGATAAACTACGCTAATCCCGCAACGGAAAAACGGTTCCCGGGTCTTAAAACTGCAGGTTTAAGCCATCCTTTCTTTTTAAACTGGCAAGACATCAAGGAAGCCTTCAAAGCCAAAAATACAAATGTTTTTGGAAGAGAAATAAAAATCAAAGGGCACTGGTACCACCAACAGTTTCTCCTTATTCCCCAGGCTCAGCAGATCCGCATCTACACATTATGTATCGACGAGTTAAAACAGGCAGACCGAGAACGCGCCCGAATCCAACAAAACCTAGAAAAAAACACGGCTATGCTCGAAGAATACGCCAGTCAAATGGAGAAACTTGCCGCGCAGAGGGCACAGCAACTCCAAAGTACCGAACGTTTAGCCGCCATCGGGCAAACCGCTGGCATGGTCGGACATGATATCCGAAACCCCCTGCAGGCCATAACCAGCGATATGTATCTTATTTCGGAGGAAATAAAAACCATGATTGATGGTGAAAGTAAACAGGCTATCATGGAAAGTATAGACTCCGTTGACCATAACCTTGCCTATATCAACAAAATTGTCAGTGACCTCCAAGACTACACAAGACCCCTAAGACCCAACGTTCAAGACACAAATCTCTCTGAACTGATTTTAAGCACATTACTAACTATCAGTGTTCCAAAGAGCATAGAAGTTGCAGTAGACATTAAGCAAGTTCCCATATCCATCAAAACCGATATCGCCTACATACGCAGAATTCTAACCAATCTCGTGACTAATGCAGTTCAGGCGATGCATGAGAATGGTAAATTAACAGTGAAGGCAGATATAGAGAATAACGTTGCGGTAATAAGTGTATATGATACGGGGATGGGCATCTCTGAGGAGGCACGCGGCAAAATGTTTACGCCGCTATTCACCACCAAATCGAAGGGGCAGGGGTTGGGTTTAGCCGTAGTTAAACGCCTCGTGGATGCGCTAAACGGTACCATAAAGTTTGAGAGTGAAGAAGGCAGAGGCACACGTTTCATCATTGAACTGCCCCAAACAAAACCGTAGCAAAATTCTGGGGCTAATTCCAGATGACTTAGGTAGTTTCTGATGAATCCCAGAGGAATTGAAAATACTCCCGTGCAAATCCCACTAAACCCACATGATTACTCCAGATAACAAGATTTGGTTTGTCCTCGCCCAAAAACAGCATGGCTTCTTTACCGTCTGCGATGATGCCCCCGCCAAACATGTGATCACGGATGCGTAGTGTTCCCAAGCCGGCGTGTTTTTTGATGAATTGCCAGTCCTCTTTTTTGCCCGTTGCCATCAACTTGATAGTTACAGATTTTTTAAGTCCCGAGCTAAGCAAGGGTTCAGCAATCGTGATTAGGGGTTTTGCGAATTCTGGCGCGGCAACCACGATTTCCACTGAGGCTTTCGTGAAAATCTCTTCGAGTTTTGTGAGTACGGCCTGTTGACCTCGTAGAATCAGCATATCAGGACGTTCGACAAGTTCACGTTTTTCGTAGAGGGGCTGCAGGGTTTTAGAAATTGTGCTTTCCCAGCAGACATATTTGTCTTCGAGGCGTAATTTTGTGGATCGCGCGGCTTCCAATGGGGGCACGGGATAATATTTGAAGGGGCGGCTTTCTCCGCTTTTAATCCAGCCTTTTTCTTTAAGACTGTTGAGGACCTCATACATTTTGCTGTAGGGCACACCGGCGTGGCGGCTGACTTCCATAGCTGTCATTTCTCCGCTGTCGAGCAGAACCAAGTATGCATCGATTTCGTAGGCATTTAAGCCCATCTCACGCAGGGTACTGCGAGTTTCCTCATTTGCTGTCATGTTTTCCCCTCAATCACCGTAGGAAACGTTTGGAAACCTTATTATCATCACTCTGCTCTTAAGCCCTTCGAAAGAAAGGCAGTGTTGCATTCCAGAAGGCACCAGATATGAAAGATATTAAACAGACTCAAAGCATCTGTCCCGAATGCCTCAACCCCCTCGATGCAAACATCTACGAGGACCGAGGTAAAGTATTCATCAAAAAAACTTGCCCTCAGCATGGGCCATATACTGAACTCTACTGGTCAGATCACGATCAATATATCCGCGCCGAAGAATTTCGCTACGATGGTACAGGCGTAGAAAATCCCCGCACAGAAAAAAAACATGGGTGCCCAAACGACTGTGGCATCTGCCCCGAACACAAAAGCCACACTGCACTAGCAATCATAGACGTTACCAACCGATGTAATCTCAAGTGTCCCGTTTGCTTTGCCAACGCAAATTATGCCGGCTATGTTTATGAGCCTACGATGGAACAAATTATTGGTATGCTGGAGAATCTGCGGGCAACCAAACCGGTACCAGCACAAGCGATTCAGTTCAGCGGTGGAGAACCCACTATCCGCAATGAACTCCTCGACATGATTCGCAAAGCCAAAGAACTTGGCTTCAACCACGTTGAAGTCAACACTAACGGTCTGCGCCTAAGCCAAGATGTAGAATACTGCAGACAACTCAGAGAAGCCGGCGTCAGCACCATCTATCTACAGTTTGATGGTTTAACTCCAGAAGTATACAAGTACATACGCGGCACCGATTTACTTGACATAAAAATGAAGGCTATTGAGAACCTAAGGGCTGCCGACTGGAACAGCGTCGTGCTTGTTGTCACGTTAGTAAAAGGTGTCAACGACAACCAATTAGGTGATATCATTAATTTTGCCGCCAAAAACAGCGACGTTATCCGATGCATAAATGTTCAACCGATCTCGCTATGTGGACGTCTGCCGGCTGACGAGCGGGAAAAAATGCGTATAACCATCCCTGACTTTATGGAAAAAGTTGAAGAACAAACCGAAGGCGTTATCAAAGTCGGCGACTTCTACCCCGTTCCCGTTGTAGTGCCCGTATCTAAAGCAGTGGGTGCTATCAAAGATAAACGCTATGTTGAATTTACTGCACACCCCCACTGCGGCATGGCAACTTTTGTGTTTATCGAAAATGGAAAAATCACACCCATCACACATTATGGCAACATCGATAAATTTGTCGCCACCCTTCAGGGCGTCTACGAAGATGCATCACAGGACAAAAAGAGCAAAGCTAAACTCCGCCTCGTTGGCGCAGGACGCCACATAAAATTTAGCTTCCTTCGAAAGTACGTGCTCAAAGTGCTGGTGAATGGCGACTACAAATCGCTAGGTGATTTCGCCCGCTCGGCAGTGCTGATTTCATCCATGCACTTCATGGATCCATACAACTTTGACCTCGAACGCGTCCAGCGTTGTGTCATCCACTACGCCGTGCCAGACGGGCGTATCATACCCTTCTGCACCATGAACTCCATTCACCGTGCCGAAGTGGAAAAGAAATTTGGCATGCCCATCAAAGAATGGCAAAATAAACATAAGGTTGAAATAAGCCAGCCATTCTAGATGGTGGATTAAATTATTTAGTAGGGCGAAAAATCAATGGGTGGAAAAAAGAAGCTTGGCATAAAGCAGATGGAAAAGCAACAGGAAGACAAAGCGGCTGAGGATAAGGCAAAGAAAGAAAAGAAGACAGGCCCGCCGCAGAAGAAAACAACCATCAGCATCATTGCTCCCGATGTCAGAGACGATAAAGTCGTTGCAGAGATTAAGAAAATGAATGTACTGACTCCATATGCAGTTGCAACACGTTACGGAATACGTATCAGTGCAGCAAAAGACTTTCTTGAACAGTTGGAGGCTAACGGTGCAATCCAGCTTGTCTCTAGAAGTCACAGCCTAAAAATCTACAAGCCAGCCGCATAATGCGGAACTTGTGCTTTTTAATTTTGGAGTTATATGTTTGAGTTTTCCTGAAAAAGTATACACCAGTAAAGAGCTTGAAGCGGCTAAGGCGCTCATAGATCAGGGATATAGGCATGAGTTAATTGTTGAAGGCAAATCTGACTTTACCAAAAAAGTTAGAGAAGCCCTTGGGCATCTAAAAACTGCAGGCTACTTTGAGTATCTGCAGAGTTACATTCGCAAAATCGTGGAAATTGATGGTATGACCCAGCTT
The DNA here is from genome assembly GCA_031254875.1 of Candidatus Bathycorpusculum termitum. Classification (GTDB taxonomy): domain Archaea; phylum Thermoproteota; class Bathyarchaeia; order Bathyarchaeales; family Bathycorpusculaceae; genus Bathycorpusculum; species Bathycorpusculum termitum. The sequence continues at coordinate 13,987 of JAIRTW010000079.1, read as the reverse complement.
CGTGAAACAGAAGTCTCCATTTGGGCAAATAAATATGCTGTAGATAATCCAGTAGACGCGGCTAGTCTTTTTGTCCAAAAGGCCTTCACCATGGAGGAGTATATGCAGGGCAAACTCTACTACGGCGGCACTGCAGAGAAGCGATCAATTGCTAGACGGGTCGAATTTTTGCAGATGCTCAAAGATAAAAGTGACGATAAAGAAATTAAAGAAGAGTGTGAACGGCTTCTGAAGCTGTGGAAGGATAGTTCGCTCTAAGTTAAGCTGTTGAGAGCATAACTTTGATGGTTGAGCCACTCTTAACCTGTTTAAACAGTTCTAGGTTACTTGTGATTTTCCCCAGTATACTTACGGGGCTGTAGGGCTGGCTTTTGCCATAGAAGACACACAAGGCGCTACCCATTGGCCAGAATGCTATTATACCTTCCTCGACGGTGGGTTTAGCTTTTTCTTCACCCATTTTTATGGGGATTTCAAAGTAAACTTCTTCTTTCCACAGAGCGGCTCTACCCTCCATGGGTAACTTGCGCACGATGGTGTCTATGGTTCGTGGAGCTAAGAATCGAACGAGTTCGCCTTCGGCTTCGCCTAAGGCTTCAATGAGGAATTTTATTTTTATGCGGGAAACGCCTTCATCGTTACTCAACATTACACTACCCCTTGAGAAAACATAAAGTGAAAAAGGTATGGTGAAAGGGCAATTTAACCCTTACTTTTACGTTGGTATCTCTGTTGGTTATAGGAGACTTTGGGTTGTTTTGCCGATGAATTTTATCTCTTCTTCGTTTACTCCGGGGTGAATAGGCAGAGAAAACACCTGTTTAGCGGCTTTCTCAGTTTCGGGTAGAGTTTGGGTTTTGTAGTTGTCTCGGTAGAAAGGCATAGTGTTGACGGGGTTTATGTAGTAGGCTTCGGCGCCGATGTCTTTGGCTTTGAGGTCATCGAGAAGCTTGTTGCGCTGGGCTTCAGTACTCTCAATTAGTCGTGCTGTGTAGAGGTACCAGCTGTGTTGGCAATCTGAGGTTTCATAGGGCAAAACAAGTTTGCTGTTTCCCTGCAGAATTTTTGTGAGTTGTTCTGCGTTTCTACGACGTTTTGCGACAAACGAGGGTAACTTGGTCATCTGCACGTTGGCTATAGCCGCCTGCAACTCTAACATTCGATAATTGTTACCCAGCATCTCTGAGGCATACTTTGTTTTTTCACCATGCGTTCGTATCATGCGGAGTGTTTCATCGATTTTGTCGCTGTTGGTTGTTATAACTCCACCCTCACCGGCCATCATATTCTTGCTTGCATAAAGACTCCAGCATGCGGCATCTGCAAATGACCCTGCAGGTTTGCCTGCATAGGTGGCTCCATGTGCCTGAGCGGCATCCTCCACTAAGCCTAAACTGTGTTTGTCGGCAATTTCCCGCAGGGGTTTCATATCAGCGGAGAATCCATAGAGATCCACGGGGAGTATGGCTTTGGTTTTTGTAGTGATTGCTTTCTCTACTGCCTCGGGTGAGAGGTTATAGGTTTTGGGGTCGATATCTACAAAGACGGGTCTGCCGCCTGATAGCGCAACAGCTTCGGCAGTTGCAACAAAAGTAAAGCTGGGCAGGATAACTTCGTCATCACGTTTGACACCTACAGCCATAACTGCAGAATGTAATGCCGCGGTACCAGTGTTGACAGCGACAGCATGTTTAGTACCTGTAAACTCTGCAAAGGCCTTCTCAAATTCCAAGACTTTGGGTCCAGCGCCCAACGCGTTTGTCAGAGGACCACTGCGCATAACGTCTAATACAGCTTGGACCTCTGCTTCATCAGTTTGCGGTTTGTTAATGGGTATCAATTTTAGGGGTTCTCCTTTTTGTTTACTGTTACTCAGGTATTTAAAAACAAGTTATTGGCAACTTAACCATCAAGTTAAGGGTTATGTTTTTATAAAAACCTTCCTGCATTGCGCATCCGTGATGGCTAGGCAACCATATTTCCGGAATCAAAGAAGCAGTAATAGGCAATAGACCCTCACTCTACCGCCATGCGCTGTGTAGTCTTATAGTCAAATATGACCCTAACACCCTGTCCCCTGAACTCAGCATCAAGCGCTACATCGCCTGTATCTACCCTCAAATGGTTGAGTCTATCCAGTTTGCTCTTGGTGGCGATGATTATGATATTGCCTATGCCCACTTGACGAATGACTTTTGCACTTATCGGCTGGTTACCCCTGCCAAAGATGAAACCCTGCCCACCGATGGGAGTAATAAGGATTTTTGCAGGCCTATTATTTAATTGCTCAAGGATTTGTTTTTCGTTTACATCTTGGGCAATTATTTTTTTATCCAAGAACAAATCGACACCAAGCAGGGTTTTTTTCTGATCCAGCAAATCGGCAACAGTGCGAGTGGTGGTTCCCGGCCCCACCACATAGATGATGCCCTGTTGCATCTCTTCTATTATATAGAGGGCAATTGCCGCCTGATTCTCCACCTCGTTCTCGGTAATGGGGCTCTCCAGTTTATTGCCCTGGATCAAATGCGGCTCAAAAGGACTAAGCATATAACCATACAACTCTGCTGAGAGATGCCCTTCTCGGAAGGCTTGCTCGTTAATATCCATGACTTCAGCTTCCTGCACCGGCAACCCACTCCACAAATACTGAATCACAACTCTAGCCGCCGCCTGTGGATTGATTGCAAAGAGTGCACTGTGCATTTTGACTCCAGTGGGCACACCCAACGCCGGCAATTTCATACCGACAACTTTCTGAATGTCGCGGGTTGTGCCGTCACCGCCACAGTAAACCAACAAATCTATACCTTCTTCAACAATGGCTTTGGCAACGGTTTGGGTGTCCTCGGAGGTAGTTTCAGTTTTAGTTTCACCAATGACATTACAAACGTAGCCCAGCTTTTTTGCGGTATTTTCGCCCATGCCTCCTGCGCCCACAACCAGTTTGAGGTAGGATTTGGCAGACAAGAGTTCAGTGAGAAAAATTTCTGCACGTTCTGCGGCAATAGGTTTAGCGCCCAATGCTATGGCTTGCTGAAGGGTCTGTCTACCGTCGGTACCTTTCAAGCCGACGACGCCACCCATACCTGCAACTGGGTTGACGATGAACCCAAGAGTTTTACGGGGAATAGAGGATCTGATTGTAGACAACAAGATCAGCCAATAGTAGTAAAGCATGAAGAGATTAATAAAAAGAAAGTGACATTGAATACAGACTTGATGAAAAGAAGGAGATAACTAAACAGTGACAAAACAGAGATATGTATGTGTCAACTGCGGCAGAGAAGCCGTCGATGATATACCCAGAAAACAGGCTCGTAGTTGTCCAAAATGCGGAAAACGCAAATTCAAACGCATACATACAGAACAAGATACAGCACAGAACACCGGAAATTAGGTTTTAGTTCTGGAGAGTAAGCAGTAATGCCGTCTCGTATGTCACTGTTCCTAAATGTGGTAGAATCGCTTTTGATACTACTCAGTTTTGTCTGGGCCGCTATGTAACTGTCAGAAGGCTTATCAGGGAAGATTGCAAGATGTCGATGTTCAGATTACTGATTGGTTCTCTGTTTCAGTTCATATACAAAAAGGAAGACTAAATGTCGCCAAGCTAAAAACTGCTTAAGGAGTTAAACTGCAGATAAAAATGAAAGAGGGGTTAAGGTTAGTAGGTTTCGCAACCGATGTACTGTTTTGAGACCTCGTTGAGCCAAGGGTAGAGTTTTCGCAACTTTGCCATTGATTCCGCCACCTTCTCCGCGGGATATTCATAGGGTTGCAGGTGCCCGTTGAAGTACTCGTCGTATGCGGACATATCAAAGTAGCCATGACCGGTCAAGGCGAACAGTAAGGTTTTGGTGGTGTTTGTTTGGGTGCATTTACGGGCTTCGTCGCAGACCGCTTTGATGGCATGTGTTGACTCCGGTGAAGGAATTATTCCCTCTGAGCGGATGAAGATTTTTGCAGCGTCAAAAGCATCCACTTGGTTAACTGAGATTGGGCTTATCTGCTTCTCTTTTGCTAGCACGCTTAAGGTTGGGGCAATGCCATGGTAACGCAGACCACCTGCATGGATGGGGGCAGGCATGAAGTCATGGCCTAGTGTGTACATAGGCACAAGCGGGGTGAGTTTGGAGGTGTCGCCGTGGTCGTAGGTGTAGTAGCCCCGCGTCACTTTGGGGCATGCGGTAGGCTCGACGGCAATAAACTGGGTTTCTTTAGGTGCTTTCTTGGCAGTTTTATCGTAGTAGAAGGGCCAGTATAGACCACTGTAGCTACTTCCGCCGCCTATGCAACCATAAATCGCGTCAGGATATTCTTCAATCATTGCCAGTTGTTTTTGCGCTTCTAAACCTGCTACGGTTTGATGCATGCAGACATGGTTAAAAACACTGCCGATTGTATAGTTGGCTTTTTTGCCTGTCTTCTCGCTTTCCAAGCTGTCCTCGACGGCTTCACTAATGGCCATCCCGAGACTACCCTTGTTTTCTGGATCCTCTGAGAGGATTTCTCTACCGGATTTGGTCTGTTTGCTGGGGCTGGCGTAGACGGTTGCACCAAAAGCGTTCATCATAGCCTTGCGGTAGGGCTTCTGGTCGAAACTTGCACGAACCATATAGACGGTTGCCTCTAAACCGAACACACTGGCAGCAAAAGAAAGCGCACTGCCCCACTGTCCCGCGCCTGTTTCGGTTGTAACACGTGTTATACCCTCTTTCATGTTATAATATGCTTGAGGTACTGCACTGTTAGTTTTGTGGCTACCTGATGGTGAAACACCTTCATACTTGTAGAAGATTTTAGCAGGGGTTTTAAGCGCCTTTTCTAACCCTGTTGCACGGAATAGGGGGCTTGGGCGCCAGATTTTGTAGATTTCTCGGACATCTTCAGGTATGTCTATCCAGCGTTCCTGGCTAATTTCTTGTCCGATGATGGCTTTAGGGAAAATTTTAGGGACTATGCCGACACCCGGTTTCCCAGTTTCCGCTTCGATAAAAGGCGGCAGGGGATGGGGCAGGTCGGGGACAATGTTGTACCATTGTTTTGGTATGTCGGATTCTTTGAGAAGGATTTTTTTGTCGGGCAATTTGGTTCGCCTTTGCTGTGATTGGATCTTTACAGACACTATTTAAGGCTTTTCTGTACAATTCTGTACATGTTTAGGTTTGTTTTTTGATTTCGTCTTTACCAAAGGGCCCAATATCAAGACGAGCAAACAACACATTTATACCCAAACGTACAAAATATTACAGAAGAAACCGGAAATGTGGAAGAAAATTGAAACTCAGCTTCAACAGTATCCTGAACGCCTAAAAGTTACACGTGTCCTCATTGAAAACGGGTTATCTGTTAAAGACGATAAAATTTACGTTAATCAAATCGAAATCCCCCCAGTCCGAGTTGCCCGAGTCGCAGGTGTCGATCGCCGCACCGTCAACGAAACCCTAAGCAGCATCCACAACAACCCAGAACTCCGCATGATATTTGAGGAAATTCGTCCGGCAGGTCACAGCCTAAAAGAAATCGCTAAGCAACTCAATTTGGGTGTAGTAGAAATCACCCCCACAAACGCTACCGCCCTTGGCATCCTATCCAGCGCCGCTGTAATCCTCAACAATGCAGGGCTCAGCATACGCCAAGCCATAGTAGATGACCCAGAACTCTCACCAGAACCCAAATTGACCTTTATTGTGGAACGAAAAATCCCCGGAGAGCTGATTCCTGAGTTATTAAAGATCCAGGGTGTGGCCAAAATTTCTGTTTACTAATTCACTCGTTTGATCCGCGCTTGAATAGACGTGAATTGTAGTATTGCCACGCAAGCTGTAGAGGGTCAAGCCTTGCACTATATCTCGGTACCTTAGGTTGTCTTCTCAAACAGCAAAACATAGACCTTGAATGCTATATCTTTCATTTCTTTAGTTCTCTGGCCGCAATAGATCAGTTCTCTGGAATAATCTTTAACAGCTAAAGCCGGAAAGATATATTCAACAATTTAATTTCTGTAACAGAACTATTATTGAGATAATTCATCACAAGGCTCAACACAAAACAGTTTTGCCCACACCATTGTCACATTAACATTTACAATTGCCAGGTAATGCCAAATTTGCATCGAATTATCGATATCAAACAGCAATAAAACAGATAGAGAAGGAAAAATATTTAAAGAAAAGGGTTTATTTTAGTGGCACATACATCGAAGAACGCGAGGCGCCGATGCCGGGTGTACCGTGCCGAACAGGTTTGTTGGTTATGGCAAATTCGCCGAGGTAGTGGCCTATCATTTCAGGTCTTATGTCTATGGCAACAAAGTCTTTGCCGTTGTGTACACTGATTCTTACACCAACCATCTCAGGCAATACGATGAGGTCGCGGACATGAGTTTTGATACCACTTTCTTTGCCACTCGGGGATTCTTTGACTGAACGTAGTTTCTCGAGTAGTATGCGCTGTTCGGGGGTTAAGCCGCGCTGGAGGGTTCTTCTTTGGCGTGACGGAAGCAGGTTGATGAATTCATCCATAGACATACCTGAGAGACTCTCGAGACTGTGTCCACGGTAGCTAAATTCTTTTGGCATATTCAGTTTCTCCTGTTAATTTTTATCCTCGGATTGCCCGTTTCTTCTTTTGTCCGGGCCCACGGGCAGCAATCAAGCCGACTTTCTGTCCTGGCGGGGCACCATGCGAGGTTGTAGTTGTTCTGCGTGCGCTTCGTTTGCTACTACCATAGGGGTGTACTGCGGGAACCATCTTTCTACCACTGGTACGCGGGTACTTGTGGCCTTTGGCTTTCATGAGGTGATATTTTTCACCGGCTTTGAGGAACGGTTTCTCGATGCGACCAGAAGCTGAGATAACGCCTACCGTTGCTAAACAGTAATCGTTGACGTAACGGGTTCGCCCGGAAGGCAAACGGATCATAGTCCCCTGTGGGGTGTGGCCGACCACTGTTGCATATGCACCTGAACTGCGAGCCATTTTACCGCCGTCTCCAGGTCGGAGTTCAAGGTCGCAGACCAACGTTCCCTCAGGCATTTTGCCCAATGGTAAGATGTTACCGATTTCAGCGGGTGCTTTACCGCCGTAAACGATTTCTTGACCGATGAAGACGCTCTCCGGTGTGATGCTATACATGGTTGTGCCGTCTTCAAATTCAACCAGTGAGAGTGGTGAACCTCTTCCAGGGTCATGGACTAAATCCACTATGACACCGACAAGTTCAATTTCGAAAGATTCCTTTGGAGCAATTGCTGGGTACTTTGCTGGTGCAACCCGTTTGTGAGTGGAAGCACGGAAGTTTTGTCCGCCGCGACCACGCCTTTGAACACGAATACGTTTTCCCATTAAATCAAGCCTTCAAGTTGTTAGAGGATTCCAAGTTTGATTGCGACATCGGAAGCCTGGAATTCAGGGGTGAGCTTCACGAACGCTTTTTTGATACCCTGTGGTGTGATAAGTACATTAACATTCTTTACCTTGACTTCATACATGATTTCAACGGCACGTTTAACGTCTGCTCTACCCGCCTTACTATTGACAATAAAGATGAGTTTGTTATCTTTTTCAACCATGATACTGGCGGATTCCGTCATCAGAGGGTAGTGGATTATTTCATCTGGCTTCATTAGGTTGATTCTCCATAAAGACTTGTTAACTTACCTAGTGCACCGCTAGTCCAAACTGTCAGTCGGCCCGGATGAGTCCCCGGAGCAAGCATCTCAGTGTTGAGACTTGCAACAGTAGCTACTTCCACGCCGGGGATGTTGCTGGCGGCGTTAGCTAAACTTTTGGCATCAACTACCACAATAAGGGGCCCGACGGCCTGCTTCATCTTGCGGCCGCGTCGTTTGCCTTTGCCTGCGCGGATACTGCGGCTGTCTCGGATGCGAGTAAGTTCAGCACCAAAACCGAAGCTTGCAAAAACATCTTCGACTTCTTTAGTCTTGGATAATCCTTCTATGGTATCCTCGACAACTAGGGGTAAACCAATGACTGCGTTGATTTTGTGTCCGCGGGCGGCAACAATCTCTTTTTCGGCGGTTGCAGCGATAGCGGATGTCAAAGCGAGTTTAGCTTCTTTTTTGGGTATATTTTTTACTATAATTTTTTCTACACGTGGAGGATGGGGTTGTCGGCCTTTAACGGTACTTGGAGCAAATGCGGCTTTACCGCTACCACCTTTAACGCGGGGAACACGAGCAATTCCACTTCCGGTTCCGCGTGATTCAGCACTTGTTTTCTTGCCGGCCATGGGATCTCTACCCTGTGGCTGTAGACGGTTAGACTGGATTGCTAAGACAGCGCGTTTAATCACATCAGGTCTTAGCGGGGTTTGGAATACTGCAGGCAAAGCGATTTTCCCTTGTACTTTGCCTTGTAAATCAAAGATTTCTGCGGTTTTCTGTGTCATACGTCATTCAACCTATTTTCCTTGAGGAGACTCCAGTGAGATATATGTTATTTGTGGTACTGCTTCAGGAACTTCTGTTGGGGGACGGGCGGGAACTCGGAGACGAATCATACGTTTTTCAGTGCCAGGAATACTACCCTCTAGGAGGATATATGGTCCGTTGACTTCGCCATATCGGACATATCCGCCTTTAACGGTAACCTCTTTACCATCTTTACCAATTTTTAGGATGCGTTTGTTGAATTCGATCCTTTGATGGTATCCAGTTTGGCCTGCACGGGCGATGCTGTACATGATGTGATGGGGATTCCATGGACCCAAAGTGGCGATGCCACGTTTAGTCTTTCTACCCTTATGTTGTAATTTGGTTACGTGCCAGCGTTTAACTGGACCTTGTAAGCCTTTACCCACAGTTACGCCTGCAATGTCTATGTACTGACCTTCTTTGAAGACTTCTTCAGGTGTGACAGTTTTTCCAAGAATTTGTTTGGCATATTCAAACTGCTGAGATATGTTTCCGCCGCCGATTTGGATTTCACAGGTCTCCGGCTTCTTTTTAGAGAGGCTGGTCTGTGTCGGCTGAGTTGCGGTGATGACACGTACAACTGCGGTGTGTTCGATATTATCTTGGATTTTCTGAAGCATTGCCTCTGTATCAAAGGCATCCGGTAAAACCAAGAGGCGATCGAGCTGAGCTGGAGGAGTTTTCATCCAAGCTTCAGTTATATTCTCTAGACCGTATGGTGTTTTAGTGTAAGTTCTTATGCCGCAGATAAGAATCGGCGGCGTTTCTAGTATGGTTGTTGCCCGCACGACTTCTTTGCCAAAGTTTGGCGACCGCTTCCGGTCCTCGATGGTAAAGATATAGGTCATACCTGCCTTGTAGGCTGAAAATCCTAAAAGCCTCGGTAAATCTGACTTTATCTGAGGCCAATATCTAATGCGTGGTACTGGTTTCTTTGCACGCTGCCGTGGTAAATAGGCTAATGAACCATGTCTTGGAGCATGATGTTTACGATGTCCCATTGATCATCCGCTTCGCGCCTTTAGCAAATAGTATAAGAGGTTATAAACGTTGCCATCAAAGACACAAATGCACAGTAGCTGTTTATAGAAAACAATCACCGCTATCCAGCTTTGGGTTAGCCTGAATAGGGACTTTTAGTGGTTAGATCGTTTGCAACACTGTGATAACCGCTTTTGAGACAAACGCATGCTCTCTTTTTGTATGTGCTCATTATTGCACATACATGTGAAGGTCGCTGATTAAAAAACGGCGTGTTTGTCAAAACAACCTTAAAAACCTGTATGTACTCAAAAGTGATTAGACTTTAGGATAAAAAACGCCGTGATTGTGAGCGTACAATTTCTCTTCTGCATGTAGTAGCGTAAATCAGAGTTCCTGCAAACGTCACCAGTACTGCCGCAAGAATCCACGATCGGCCAAGTTTAAATGCTAACGGGCCAGTTCTCAAACTGCAAACGCCTTGCCATATTTATCCGAATATAAAAAATAAATCTGCACTTAGCTGGAACGCCAGACAGCCTTAAGCGTGTAAGAGAGAAAACTTTGAATCTCTGTCCAGGTTAGTTTGGATTTACCCCGTTTGCGGTTCACAAACAACACAGGTGTCTCTTTGACTTGAAAATTTTTAAGTGCCGCCTGCCGTACTGTTTCAATTTGGATTTCATAGGTGTGGCTATGTAAATTACTGATGGCTTCCCTAAGAAATCTAGTTGAGTAACAACGATAACCACTGGTACAGTCTTGAAGTCCCAAACCCAGCGATGTTCGTGCGATGGTATTGGCAGTTTTGCTGATAATCTTTCGTGAAAACGGCCACCCCGCGATTTTGCCACCTTTGCTGTAACGACTACCGATGACTATGCCATATTCGTATTCCTGCATCGCCGCTAAAAGTTTCGGCATATCTTGAGGATCATGGGAGTAGTCAGCATCCATGGTGAAGATATATTTGGGCGGCGGGGCTTGTGAGAGAAAAAATTTGAAGCCATCAGTTATGGCAGTGCCTAAACCTGATTTTTTGGGTCGACTACAGAGAAGCACATTGGAGTATTTTTTTTGCTTCTCCTGCACGATCTGGGCGGTTCCATCAGGGCTTGAGTCATCGATCACCATGATAGAGGCGTCTAGGTTCAGATTTTCGATATCTTCAATCAACTTGTCTATGTTGTCAGCTTCGTCATATGTCGGCAGTATCACTCCGATTTTAGAAGTTTGATTAATGTTCCCGGTTAATTGATAATCCATTAAAATGACTCATTATCTAGAAGGAAAATAAAATTAATAAACATTAAGATAGCTTCTCCCTGAGGAGGCGTCTTTTGTTTAGCTACCATCAGTTGGGTGTTTAGTGTATTTGACGGTGACTCTTGAAAATAGAATGGAATATTTGTTGTTGTTTATGGTGAAACTGCCGTTTTTAGTTCAATTTTTTCTATTCTGTTTCGATTCTGGGGGCTAGGAAGAAAGTCAGTTTTCCTTCTTTGGTCTGCTGGAAATCAATTTTAATCGGCATATCGGTTGAGAATTCTAGGGTTGCGATGTCGCTGGTTGCTGAGGCCGCTTTTATGATTTCGCTCAGGTAGCTTAGGCTAAATGTTGCTTTAGCGTTTTCTTTGACTTCGAGGTCCAACAATGCGTCGTTACCTTTTTGGATTGTTATAGTTGCACCCATGATGTCACCTGATGCGCTCAAAGTGAGTTTTTCGGGTTCGGCTTCGATTTTAACGTGGTCGCTTACTAGTTGGGCATCTTCTATTGCTTGGCTGAGGCCGACGGTTGTTGTTTTGGCTTTGATGTTGAAGCTGATTTTAGGTGTCGGCACCTCTTCTTCGCTTGGTTCAAGCAGGCTCATGGTGAATTTTCGAGCGTACTTGCCTGTTACGATGACTTGGAGTTTGCCTGTTTTGTCGTCGAGGCTGAGTTCGACGGCTTCGTCTTTGCCAGCACGTTTGAGGAGTTTGAGGAGTTCACTTATATTGAGGCACATCTTGCTGGGTTGGGGGGCTTCATATTCTTGGAAAATGCTTTTTGGCCACTCGAAATCGATCATGGCGACGCGGGATGGATCCATCGCGCGTAGTTTGAGTCCGTCGGGTTCGATTTTAAAGGTGGCTTCATCAACCAAAATGGAGATGGCTGTTGCCATGTCTCGAAGTAATTTAGCATCAGACACTTTAAGCTTAAACATAACCTCTCTGCCTCGCTCACATGCATACAGTATAGGATTATATTAGTTTATCACTGCAGTTTGGTTAATAAATTTAGCTTGCAAAAACTCTAAACAGGCGCTTGCAGATTAGAGATCGGGGGTAAGATCCAGAGGGTTAAAGCAATAATGAGCCGCTGTTCTCTCAGGGTTTTTCTGTTGTAAACTTGTAAATCTTGCCTTTGATTCTAAGGGCTACAAGGGATCCAGCAGAAGGTTAACAAGTTTAAAATAGGCAGGATTTTTGTCTTTGGGTATAGTTAAATTGATGTAGTCCACATATCATAGTCATACCGGGAAGAGCATATGGGGGTGGATTCTAGAGAATTTGTCTATCAGCTGTTTAGCGAGTTCTATCGTGATCCCACTAATGCCTTGCCTTCTCCACCTCTGTTACATCAACGTGAATTTGGTTATTTCATGTTTAGAGAAAAATTTATGGTGCGACATCGTCGTTTTGAGCAAATCGCCAACTTTCAAACGGTTCTAGCGGATACTGTACCCTCAGATGTCTATCATAGTTGCGCTTATTATGATAATCCCGATTTTGATATGGATAAGAAGGGTTGGATAGGCAGTGATGTAGTCTTTGACATAGATGCCGACCATATACCCACTTCCTGTAACAAGATCCATGATGAATTTCGATGCGCCAAATGTGGCTTTGAAGGCCGGGGCATAACGCCTGATGCCTGCCCATGTTGTGGAGCTACCAAGTTTGAAGCCACCATCTGGGCTTGTGATCTCTGTATAGCGTCAGCCCGTGACGAAGTTGTTAAACTGCTCGATATATTGGAGAATGATTTTGGCTTCTCCCAAAACGAGGTCAGGGTGTTTTTTTCGGGGCACCGTGGCTATCACGTACATCTCGAAAGCGAGGTTGTGCGATCACTGGATTCTATGGCAAGAAAAGAAATTGTCGATTACGTAACCGGCTTAGGGTTAAACATCTTAGAGAAGGATAAAGAGAAAGGGCAAAGAAAAAAGAAGCCGAATTCAAAAAAATTTAATCTACACGACTTTGGCTGGAATCGTCGTCTAAAACTGGGCATGCAGAGTTTCCTTGAAACCGCCTTGCCCGCAGATCTCAAAGAAGTTGGATTACGAAACAAGGCGTTACTGGACAACAAAGACACCATCATCAAACGTGCCATAAACGAGGGCAAATGGGAAAGTATTCAGGGCGTCAGTGTCCAAACTTGGCTTAAGCTCGCCAAACACATCCGTGAAGCGCAAGCGGCCAAAATCGACACTGTTGTCACTACTGACATTCATCGACTCATCCGTATGAGCGGTACTCTCCACGGCAAAACAGGACTCAAAAAAGCTGAATTTAAACCTAAAGAACTGCAAATTTTTGACCCCTTTACTGAAGCGGTAGCTTTTAAAAAGGGAGAAGTGAAAGTGTTGGTGTTTGACGCGCCAGAGTTTAGGATGAGTGGGAAAACGTTGGGTCCATATAAGAACCAAACCGTTGAGTTGCCTACAGCCGCCGCGGTTTTGCTTATCTGTAAAAGAAGAGCAGAGGTGACCCCCTAACGTACGACCAGCTTTATGTTGCTTGGCGCCGTGAAGTTGATGACCCCACACTTGGGGGACTCCCTCCGGATTTCTATATCAAAATCGCTGAGTATCTGATGCATATTAAAGAGGAAAACAGCAAACCGGTTGATAAAAAAACCGTTAGGATCAACTTGTTGGAGCATGAAGTTAAAAATGTGGAGCGCATGCTTGGAGAACTGCTGGATCTACGGTACAGAAAAATCCTCAAAACCATCACTCGCCTCCATAAAGCCCCAATCGAATTGCTCACCGATGAGGAAGCAAAAATGTGTCAAAGTTTTGTCAGCTTTGCAGAGGCATACATACAGTTTGGAGAGAACCTCAAACAAGGAGAACATACACCCATAACAGTAACAATAGTCCAATCTACTCACCCGTCACAACAGACCATGCAGGTATCTAAAGCAGAAGTCAAGTCGTCCTCATATGTCACCCATAAACGCTTAACTCTGCGGTTCATAAAGTCTATACCAGCCATTATGGGAGCAGACATGAAGTCCTATGGGCCTTTCACCGCCGAGGATGTGGCGGCTCTGCCAACACTAAACGCACAGATTCTAGTTAAGCAGGGGCTAGCGGTTTTAGTTGAGGTTTCTTGAACCGCTGTCAAACCGCCATAACCGTCAAAACAATCAACAGTAGGTAAACAGCTACAATATAGCAAGTTGACTTTAAATTAATCCATGTGTATAGTCTCATTAAAGAAGGTGTGTTTAATGAGGCCGATTTCAAACGAAAAAAGAGAACTAATAATCGAAGCAAAAAAACGTGGCGA
>JAIRTW010000059.1 GCA_031254875.1 Candidatus Bathycorpusculum termitum | reverse complement strand
CAAAACGACGGTTTTAGCCCCTGCCTCTTTAGCGATTATGCCCAATTGGGCGAGGACGCGCCGGCCCATCATCCAAAGCAACCACACGCATTTTCTTTGGCCTTGCCTCCCTAATACGCTTTTTCTCCATCCTTCGCCGCCTTTCATCTTCCGCCTGCCTACGCAAAGACTGCATAAGCGCAGGCGTACTCCGGCGGCCCATAAGATCAAATTCAGGCAAACCGATAGGCTGTTCACGCTTTTTCACCCTAAACCTGTATTTAGCATAATCCTGCTTTATCGCCAATAATTCGCCGGATAGCTCGGATATTTTCACGTTTTGTTTTTCAATCTCCGAATCAAGATGACCGATTTGCGCTTTCATCCGATTTGATTCTTCAAAAACGTCTTTTAGCTCAATTTTATAAACGTCCTTGAAATAATACAACGCGATACGCAGATCGCCTTCCGCTTGCTCAATGGCTTGATCAAGCTCTGCCTTGCTTTTGCGGCTCAACAAAAAACGCCATCTTCGACCTTTTGCTTTCAATCGCGCCGCACGGCTATGTAATGTTTTGGCATCTTTGGCTTTTTCAAGCATAACCTCGTGGAAAAAATTCAACATACTCCTTTCCCGAACATGCTCATCACGCACCGCTTCTAAGGTTTGCTGTTCGTTTCTGACCGTGAGTTGTTGTTGGAGTAAAATTTTTCTTTGTTTAACCGTTTTTATGATGTTGTTTTTTTCAGACACCTTTTTTTCGGTAAACGCTTTTGTGGGCGTGGTTGGCCGGTTTTCAGACGCAGTAACATTTTGCGGCGTTTCGTTCATGCGGTTTATTGTTTTTAGCTTGGTAATTACCTCGGTGGGTAAAACTTCAACCTTTGCGCTGTTTTCTGCTGATTCAAGTATGTAATCTAAGGTTTGCCGGAGTTGCCTTAATTCTTGTATTTCCATGTATATAGCCTCCTTTAGTAGTATGCGTTCCTCGTTACGGCGTGTGATTTCTCGGTTATAGTTGCCGCGGTCGGTTCGTATGCCCAGACGTTCTAACGCCGCCGCTTTGTGTCCTATGTGTATCATGGGTTCGCGGTCGATTCCCTGCTCCTTAAGGGTTCGGTGGTCAATACGCATGTCCAGTCCTTTGGACGCAAGGGTATTGTTAATTATATGTGTCCAAGCCTCGCGATATGATAATAAAATTGTCTTTTTATTCCAGTCGGTATTTTTCAGCCCGAACCCGTCAGGCGAAACATTTCGCATAGTTAGCATAATATGCGCGTGTGGATTGGCGGCGGTAGTGGCTGCAAATTCGGGCGTTTGGTTACGCGCTCCTGATGCCGCGCCTTCGGCGGGCAAATTAAGGTTGGCGTTCCCCTCATTGTGTATGGCAAAGTCGGCGATCATGCCTTTGCTGACAAAGTTTTCCTGTATGTATTGACGCATGACTTCGATGTGTTCCTCTAAGGTAAATTCTCGAGGCAGGGCAAGGATAATTTCTCTTGCGAGTTGGGCGTCTTTGCGTTTTTCGGTTCTTTCGACTGCGTTCCAAAGGGTCTCCCTGTCGGCGTATTCAGACGGCGCGCCTTTGGGCAATAATATCTCGCTATGTACCACACCCTTCTTTTTGGTGTAATCATGGACGATTTCCCCGTCGCGCAGCTTACTGCCTGAACCATACGCCGCCGACTTTACGACGTTAGAGCGCAATTTTTCGCCCGACCTGTACGCCGAAGCACCCACAGCCGAACGCCCCGAACTTCGGCCAATAACCTTTACATCCATATAAAAAATCGCCACCACAAACACCGCCATTTCTTTTTGTTGAAAAACTGCGTTTGTAGCAGCATATGCAAGATAGCTCGTCCAAAATGCAACATGTTGCGCAGCAACATATAGTTGCGCCCTTCTACTTACACACCTTAAAATGCTCATTTAAGGTGTGTAAGCCCCACAATATGAGCAGTATTAGCTATGATTTGTTGGAGCAAGCCCCACTTTAAAAGTTACATTTACTAAAATATGGAACACATTAACCACACACCATTTTTCTTTAATTTTTGACACACTCTTATTTTTGGAATAAAATATAATTTTTACCCATAATGCTCCACAGACATCTTCCAAAACTTATAAAAGACTTATTTATGTAGCATGTAGTAGGAATAAAATATGATTGAAAACAAAAAATCGTTATTAATGTTTAGTAGTGTCTTTTTAATGGCTGCAATTTTATTTGGAGCTTTCATACCAACTCTTACCGCCATAGGGACAGAAGAACCAACCCTCTCATCAAATCAGATAGATATGACAGCCTTAAAGACGGCTGATAGAAACACATACTATGTTGAGGTTTTTAGCAACATAATTGAATGCTTTCCCACAACAGTAACACTCACTGAATATGGGGAAACAACAGTAATTAATTATCCTGATGAGTTTGCAGGAGCATACATTGACGCATCTAACAACCTACACATCGTTCTAACTAACAGCGTATATGTGAAAACAGAATATGATTATCAAAAAATAACTGGTTATGATAAGGATGTTGTGTTTAATGTTGCAGAATTTTCTTTGTCTTTCTTGTATGATGTTCAAAGGACTTTAGGTGACGTCATGGTAAAACTTGGCATAGAAGGAATTATTTTAAATGAAGTCACAAACAAGTTAGAAGTTCACATGTTTGATGGGGCAAAAGAAACAGATGTTGTAGAGTTTCTTAAAACTAAATTTGACAAGTTTAATGACCAATGTCTAGATTTTAAGGGGCCATTAGGACTTAGAACAACTGCATCAAACACAGCCAGTAATGCTTTAGCAGGTTCTAAATGCACAGTCCCTAGCGGTTCTGCAACCTTAGGGTTTAATGCTTATAGGTCATCGGAAGGTAAATATGGTGTGGTTACTGCGGCTCATGTTGCAACAAGTGGGACAACAGTTAAAAATGCATTGGGAACAACCATTGGAAGTGCTTCCGTAAGACAGCAGTCTGGTACTGTTGATGCGGCGTTTATTCCGTTTCCAAGCGGCATATCACAGTCTTATAAATTGTGTACAACTTCTGTCGATGATGACATCACTGGCTACCGTACAAACGCTAATATTGTGCAGGGAATGGCTACAAGAAAATACGGAATAACAACAGGCTATACTACTGGAACGGTACGTTCAGTGACTGGTACAATTACTGTAGGTGGAACTCCATACACGGATCAAGTGGTAGTGTCAAATACGCAGTTAAATGGCGATAGTGGAGGGCCTGTTTTGGATAACATGTTAGGGCCATTCCCATCAAAACCTTACCCTTGCAGCCTAATTGGAATCGCAACTATTGCGGACAGTAGCAATTATGGGTATGCATCAAAAGTGGGCAATGTTATGAGCAGTTTGGGAATCACACCCTACACCTACTAACCCCCATTCTTTTATACAACATGAAAAGAGATGACATTAATATCTCCCTTTAATTTTTCTAAATAGTATATATCTATAAGTTTAGTGTGAATAAATGATGAAAAATAATATATATGCAATCTTAATCGGTATAATAATTTGTTTCAGCCTCATTGTTGCTATATTTGTTTTAACCTCAGCGCAAAAAGAAAAAGTTAGCACAAAAAATTTCCCCCTTGAAATAAATTTGACTAATAACATTTTTAATGTGGGCGAAAAAATAACGTTTACTGCAATAATAACTAATAAAAGCGGCAGAGATGTTAATGTTTCTTCTAATGGGGAAATGCCGTGCGCGTTTTTTCACCATAGTAATGATACAATTAACCATGGCGAAACAACAATGTTGGTTGAACAAGTCCTAAAAGCGAACGAGCAAATGTCACAAATTTTTGAGTATACGGCTATTAAGTCTGGTACGTATATTTTGGATGTGCATTATAGTATCGAAGTTGATGGGGTTGAGCTTTGTGATAGTCTGGGGGATATTTTCATTGAAGTAAAGTAGGGTTTTGTGGGTGTGATGTGGTTGTGGTTACGTTTTTTCTTTTTTTATGTGTGAGGGTATGATTTTGTATGCTATGTAGGGGTGGTGTTGTAAGGTGTTGGGGTTTAGTTTCTGTTTAG
Organism: Candidatus Bathycorpusculum termitum; assembly: GCA_031254875.1. Classification (GTDB taxonomy): domain Archaea; phylum Thermoproteota; class Bathyarchaeia; order Bathyarchaeales; family Bathycorpusculaceae; genus Bathycorpusculum; species Bathycorpusculum termitum. The sequence continues at coordinate 2,594 of JAIRTW010000059.1, read as the reverse complement.
CGGCTTCGTTCGTATGTGTGGTGACGTTCCTTTTCAATTTCTTTTAGGCGTTCGCGTTCTTTGGCTTGTTCGCGGATATTTGTTAAGATGTGGGCTTGATAGGGGGGTAGTTTTTCGATGACTTTTTGGAAACTTTCTTCAGGAATGATATTAAGGCGGCGGTCAATGCGTTCGTGGAGCAGGCGGTCGCGGACGGATTCAGGCGGGCGATTTAGCTTTTCCAGTAATAGGGCGATTTTATCTTTATCGTGATGGGCTTCGGCAAGCAGCTTTTGGGTGTGGTAGCCTAACAAAATTTTATCCTGCATACCCATAATATCCAATATGGCGGCGTTTTTGGTATGCACATCAGATTCCATGACACGGACTTTTTCTTGGATTTGTTTAATTTCCTCGGCGGCTTGGCTTGGATCAACATAAAAACGATTCTTAAAGAAAAACTCCGCTCGACTAAGATCCTGCTCGGCCCGGCTAATCGCCTTGTCAACTTCCTGCTTCTTTGCCCACTGCAAAAAGCCCAAATTTTGGCGGTTTCCCTGCAATCCTTCAACCCTACCCTGCAACACCGCAACATTTTTAGCGTGCTCATCCAACTGCTCAATTTTATACAACAACCGCGGAATCTCTTGACGTCCTTCGTTGCGCTCCGTTATCAATCCGGCTAAATCCTTTTCAAGCGCGGCGTATTTTTCTTTTAACATATTCAAGTGCCGCGCCGTTTTCAGGGCTTCATCTTGGGATTTCTCTTTTAGCACGTTTTCTGCGGATTCCTGCCCCTGCTCAGTTTTTAGAGCTTCTCGCTCAGCATTGGCGGCGTGAGGACGTGCTAATTCGAGATTTTGGTTACGCACTCCCGATGCTACGCCTTCGGCGAGCCGACTAAGGTTGCGTTTTTGCACAGCGCGGTTATAGTCTCCCCGCTCGGTAGCAATGCCCCGACGCTCCAACGCCGCCGCCTCATACCCCAAATGTATCATGGGTTCGCGATCAATGCCCTGATCCTTATACGAAAGATGACTCACACGCTCGTTAAACCCTTTTTTTCAAACACACGATTGGTAGCGTTCGCCCAATTTTCGCGCCAACCTAAGAACATGTCCTTCTTGTTCCACGTGGTATTTTTCAGCCCAAACCCATCAGGCGTAACATTTCGTGTAGTCAACATGATGTGAGCGTGTGGGTTGCCGTTGTTTTTGTCGTGTATGGCCAAATCGGCAATCATGCCCTTTTCAACGAAGTTTTCTGCTATATACTGCCGCAAAAGCTCCTTTTGCTCCTGCAAATCAAACTCTCTTTGCAGGGCAACGATAATCTCCCGTGCAAGCTGCGCGTCTTTTCGCCTTTCGGCTCGCTCCACCGCGTTCCATAGGGTTTCGCGGTCGTTGTACGCCTCGGGCGCGTCAGGCGGCAATAATATTTCGCTGTGCGCCACACCGTCTTTTCGCGTGTAGTCATGGACAATTATATCGCCTTCCTCGATTATTTTCTCGCCCGACTGATAGGCCGCGTGGGCGACCGAGTGCAATTTTTCGCCCGAGCGGTACGCCGCCGCGCCAACTGCTGAGCGTCCGGAACTTCTGCCGATGATGCCGCCGTCGAAATAATAAAGCACCAACGACGTTACACCCCGATGTAGACCTCGATTTTCGTTTTTTGATAAAGTTCGAGATAGGTCGCGTTATGCCGCTTGCTTAAAGAGCGGTTTACTGATAAGGGTAGATGGTCTTATTGTGACGCCTGCCAGCGGTTCTTAGTTTGTTATTCAAGTTCATACTGGTGGTACACTTATCATGATTGACGGTAAACTTGTTGGATGTAGTGTGAGTAACGGTGGCACTTTTGAGATGTATGCTGGTGAAATTTTAGGTACCACAGGCCTCGGTGGTGTGAGTAACAGTGGTACTTTTATGATGTCTGGAGGTAAAATTTCTAATAATTATGCTTACGTTAGTGGTGGTGGCGTGAACAATGGTGGCACGTTTACTATGTCTGGCGGTGAGATCTGCAACAATCATGCCGATTATTATGGTGGTGGTGTGGATAACGGTGGCACTTTTGTGATGTCTGGTGGCACAATTTCAGACAATACCTCTACGTATGGTGGTGGATTATGTTCTCGCTATAGTGATGATTATAGTTTAATTGGCGGTGAAATATCTGGTAACACAGCTGAATTTGGCAGTAATATATATCCATAGAATGCCTTAATTACTAACAGCAATATGTGCATGCTAAAAATGTTTCCAAAAATTAATCCACTCCATTGCCCTCATTAAATAATACTACATACTTGGTAGTTAGAAATTGTGCAAAAATGACTTGCACTTATAAAATGGAATTACATGAGCTTTCAGCAAAAAGAGTTGCACATTATTTTCACGCAGTTCCACTGCCGTTTGTGCGTTAATCTCTAAAACTTGGAGAGGAGGGGTTGATTATTTTTTGCATATTTCTATGAGTTTGGGCATTAATGTATGGGCGTGTTCTAGTAAGCCTAAGCTGCCTTCTGCGCAGGTGCGTTCACAGAACTTTATTCCATTGTCGCTGCCTAAGATGTCTCCTGAGATTAGTAAGGGTACGGGGGTGTCGCTGTG
>JAIRTW010000069.1 GCA_031254875.1 Candidatus Bathycorpusculum termitum | reverse complement strand
ACTAAACAAGACGTTGAAACAGTCGTTGCCGCCATAAACACCAGTAAACAAAAAGCCTGGACCAAACGCGACAAAAAACTAGTCCTGCGCAAACTCATACAATACGCCAAAACAGGCAGTTGTGCCAAAGGCACCCCTATGCCCTCCGAAATAAGCTGGATCAGCCTAGCTGTAAAAGACAAAGACTCAAGAGTAACCCCTGAGAGCCTACTCACACCCGAAGAATTCGCTGACATAATCAAAGCTACCACCAATAAACGCGATAGGGCGATGATTTATGTTCTCTTTGAAGCCGCCTTGCGGCCGGGCGAGCTTTTAACCATGACCATTAGTAGTGTGATATTCAAAGAAGAATACTGCCTTATAGCGGCCAACGGAAAAACAGGTATAAAACGCATACCTTTAGTTATGTCCTGTAAAACCCTCCTAGACTGGATAGAAGACCATCCAAACAAAAGCGAACCCGAAGCGCCACTATGGTGCGCCTTAGACAACAACCATCTAGGAAACCGTTTAAGCTACAAAAATTTTCGCGCCATAATAAAACGTATAGCCAAAAAAGCATACATAAAAAGAGACATCTGGCCATACCTATACCGCCACACCAGCCTAACATCCATGGCCAAAGTCTTCACCGAATCCCGCCTAGAACAATTCGCAGGCTGGACTCACGGAAGTAAAATGACCAGCCGATATGTACACTTCTCAGCCAGAGACCTAGAAGATGCCATATTAGAACTTCACGGCCTAAAAACAGCCACCAAAGACGCAGGCATAGTAAAACTAGTTGACTGCCCAAGATGCGGTAACAAAAACTCCATAGGCAAAATAAGATGCACCACATGCAGCATGATAATAGACAAAGAAACAGCCTTAAAATTAGAAGACACCGAAAGACAACAAGAAAAAACACTGGGAAAGAAAAACATGGAATTACAAACAAGGCTAGAGAAACTGGAAGGAGTTATTTCAGCTCTGATAACATCACAGAACAAGACACACTAAGTGACGTAGCGAGTTGTTTTAACTCGCCAATTTCCCTTAAAATCTCCTTTAACATCTCTTTATCAACCTGAACATATTCAACCAAACAGTTCACCACAAACAAAAACCACCAAAATTTTAAGACCAAAACACAAACAGACCTAACACCAAAAAAAGTGTAACAAGAAAATTTTATCAACCAACCTTTTAAGCACCACCAGTAATTTTGCTAAAAGATAGTGAGCAGCAAATTAGTTACGTCAATTTTTCAGTAGCGTTAATTTCGATGTATGTAGTGTTTCTGTAAGTGAAATAATCTGTTTCTGCTTTAAAAGCGTACGTTTTACGGGTTATAAGGCAGCAACAGCGCCTGTGAAGCCCTAAAGGGAATAAACATGGTCAAACAAAAAATTAAAAAATTTTTAGCACCCCCCTGCAAAATAAACCGTATCGTCAAAAAAGTTGTCAATCAAAAACCGATCAAATCACAAATTTCAGAAACAAACAGGCACGAATTTAATCAGGCAAATTTTTTAGGCACAAATTTCGTGGAGGTGAAAAAAGTTGTGTGAAGTTGAACGCTGCACCGAATGTGGCAGTAAAAGCATTTTGTATGATGAGACAAGCGGTGAGGCAGTTTGTAGAAACTGTGGGTTAGTAGTTTTTGACATGGTAGAGTTTTCAGCTCCCACAGATAGGATAACTAAAAGTGTTTCCAGTAATCCCATAGCTTATACAAATGATGCTGTGGGTACAGAATTTGCAGCTTGCCATCGTCTTGAAGTAAACGTAGCCTATGCCATTGAACAAGTAATGCACCACTTATGTCTCCCACAGGCAACAAAACTTTTGGCAATTACTTATGTAAAGCGTTTACGGCGAGCTATGCGACAACAAACTGACCCAAAAATCCGCTTCACCCGAACCGAACTAACCGCTATAGCCACATGGACAGCTCTAAAACAACTAAAGTATCCTATAAACTGTAACGAATTCTCCCAAAAAATCCAACCATTCTTGGGTGAGGTGAATTTGATGAAAACTGAAAAACGTGCCCTACACTTCATAGAATCTGTACCTCGCATATCTGACGTAGAGCTTGTAACCGCTCACATCAACAAAATAGTAAATGTTCTTGCAGACAATTTTGTCATTGACATTCCTTACTCGCATATCCTTGGTAAATACGCTATCGAAATGGTTCATGCAAAACATAATATAGTGAAGGGTCGTAAATCGGATTTAATTGCAGCGTCTGCAGTGTTTGCTGCCGATGGCTTGATTGCTGAGTATTTTACTCTTCGAGTATTTGCAGAGTTTGCAAACGTTGGTGCAGGAAACATGTCCTCTTTTGCCGAGATTTTTAGACGTTCTGCGCCTCCAGTGCCTAAAGAAAGCGCCGCCATACATTTTACTGAAAATTTGTTTAGGGGGATCTTTTGATGAAGTTAAGGTTGGATGAGATTCGGGCGAATTCTTGGAACTGCAACTATATGGGTGAATCTGAACGTGAAGCTCTTAAACAACGCTTAATCGCCCAAGATCCCCAAACTATGGAGCCGCTTATTGTCAGGTTAATGTCTGATGGGTGTTATGAGTTGGTGGATGGGGAGCACCGGTGGAGAATTTTTCAGGAACTGGGTTGGAGTGAGGTGGAGGTGTTTGTTTTGGAGGCAGATGATTTGGCGGCCAAAACGCGTTGTGTTAGCTCCAGCATACTTCGGGGCCATGTTAACTGGTTCAAACTCGCCGAAATAGTGAAAACAGATTTTGAAGCTGGCGTAAACTTGGCTGAAGCCTACAAGGACATATTGTCCGATAAGGCGTTTAAAGAGTTATTTTCACTGGACAATTTAGTGCCCAAAGCACGGCTAAATCTTGAAGAAGCCGTAAAAAAATTCTCAACAATCACCCTCTACGACCTACACATGATCGCCCAATTCCCAGCCTATCTACAAGAAGAATTAGCCGAAGAATACAAAACCCACCCCATAACATCCCACTCCCTAGCTTACACCCTAAACAAATACACAAACCAAAACCAACCCACCTACACCACAACAATCAACCCATACTTACCAAAAGAATCAGCAAATCAAAACAGTTCCATACCAGAAAAATTTGATAGACCAGCGAGTCCAAATGAGGCTCTTCGCAGATGGAACACTTTGAAGCAACAACAAAAACTTGATGCCAATCCAGAAACAGCACAAACCAACCCGCCTGACAGGTTTGATTTAGATCCTTATGGCAATCCCACAGAAACCTCGTCTGAGATGTTGGATGTTTCGGAGGAGTTTCATGCTTTGTTGTTGACGGCTGGGTTTTGTTGTGGGTGTGGACGTTTGTATCGGATTCATCTTAAGGATCGCGTACAGGCTAAGAATTTGGATGTTGTGGTGCAGAATGAGAACCAGATTTTTGAGCATGTAGACGT
>JAIRTW010000029.1 GCA_031254875.1 Candidatus Bathycorpusculum termitum | reverse complement strand
GTTGTCTATTGTGATTAAAACCTGCCTTTACACAATGTTGTTTTCCACACTTTGGACAGTTCATAGCCATCGCAAATACAAAAGGCTAAACCATCTCATAATCCTTTTTGCAACACTCTCGTAAATAGTATGCCTAAAATAACGAACAAGCGTAAACTAAAATGGTGCTTACAACATTATGACACACAAGAAATAACCAGTAAATATGCAGCTAAACAACTATGAGTATCTCAGAGAAGATTTCAACAAGTCTACAAACAATACCAACTGACAGGAAAAACGCCAGACATAGGACAACACGTTGGAAGACCCAAACAAGAAATTTCACAAGAATGGAAAAACATAATCAAACAACAATACGAAAAAACATGGTGCAACGCAGTATATTTAGAGAAAAAAATAAACATGCAACATCACATCCATATTTCTAAGTACTATGTTGTAACATCTAAATGCTCACATATTTGTCATGGGGCAATTCAAATTTGCCAATCTATCAGCACACAACAGAATAAGGTTTTAGATGTTACGCTATAGTACATAATTCATCAGGTTCTGCTTGAATTGGGCCATGCTAAACATGAAGTATCAAAGCAACAAAGACGAAAACCATGGATACGCTACGAGCGAACCCACTGTCTGTCTTTAGTGCATACTGATTATCATTATACTAGTGATGGGCGGTATCTTTGCACCATTTTAGATGATGCTTCACGGAAAGTTTTAGCCGCCGGTGATTTTGATCACAAAACCACTGAGAATGCGCTTTTTGTTCTAAAGCAGGCGATTAAAGAGTGTGTGTCTTGGAATCATCCTGTTTTGGCGGTGCTTACGGATTATGGGTCGGAGTTTTATGCAAATGAGTGTGATGCTAAAGGTCATGCTGATCATGAGTATGAACAGTTTCTTAAAGACCAGGGGATACGGCAGATTTTGTGTGGGGTGAATCATCCGCAGACGAATGGTGAGCTTGAGTGGTATGATCTTTACATTAATCATCGGGATAGGTGTGGTAGTTTGGAGGCTATGGTTTTGTGGTATAATGAGGAGAAGCCGCATGGTTCTTTGAATCTTGATATTGCGGGGACGCCTAGTTAAGCGTTTATTCGTAAAATGAGGCCTGAAGTTTGGTTAGGTTTGGCGATAAAGTTGTTTGAATGGTGAAAACGCATGAAAAACAAAACAAATATAAATAGCGAAATAATCTTTGGAAAAGATACTATTTTCTGAACAGAATAATCTATAAATGATTGAAGTGGTTTTCATAGGGTGGTGATTGAGTTGAATATGAAGTTATTTTCGGTGGCGTTGGTAGTTCTCTGTTTTACAGCTGGAGTCACAGGTGCATATTTGGTATGTTATTTTGCACAGAACCCCCCGACAAATACGGCATCAGCGGCAGATACAGACAACACTATGCCCGTCCCAGAGACAAATAACAATTACACTCAAGAAAACCAGCAGAACACACAAAACATAGTTACCGAACCGACACCGACACCCGAAAAAACCGTTACAATGTATGTATATGAGTTTTACATAAAAGAAGCAATTATATGTAATGAAATTCAAATAATAAATAGTTTAAAGGATCTCGGCAATTACTATTGTTATACGGACTGGTTCTCTCCTGTTACCCCGGATGGTTCAAAATGTGATCTTGGGATACAGATTGGGTTTTATCAAAAGGCGATACAGGAGCAAATTGCAATTATTCAGCAGTCAAGTATTGAATCATATGGCATAAAATGTTATGCTGTAGAGGTTCCGCAATATGTAGTTGAAGCATATGAGGTTGTTAAAGTCGCGCTAGAAAAATACCCCCTTGTAGGGTACTCTGGAAATGCGCCAGTGTCATATGGAACCGGAATACCTGACCCACTTTTTTGGTCATAAAATACATAATAAACTGGACTTAGCCCCGTTTTCTATGTTTATTTGAATGATGGAAACACAAAAAATATCTTTTCCCAAAAGTAGTTCCGCTTTTTTCTTATGGGGTTTCATAGATATTCTACGTTTAATAGTTTGTTTGCCTGCCATATCCAGTATTCGGGGCGCATCTTTCGAATAAACGCTTGATTGGGTGTTTCTGCATATGCATGTTAAGACTGCGATGCATCCGATTATTATACCAATCAATCAACCCAGCAATTGACCCATACGGTTCCTATGATGCTCATAAAAATTAGAGAGTGTTCACTTAAAGATAAATAATGCAGTTTTTTGAAATGTTGCGGAAATGTCTGCAGTGGTCAATGCATGCCAAAGCTTAAGCGTCAAATCCGCCCTCTTTGTCTTCTTTGAAACAACCTTAGGAACTGTTGATAAATAACTTGACTATTTGCGAGGAGAAATGACGTAATTCCATTCGGGACACGTTTTCTCTCTCTTCAAATTTATTGACACAAAATCCTCTCACTAACCCTAACCCCAACCCTATACACCCCATCATCCCTAACACACACAACCTTCAACCCCGAAGCAGTCGTCGTACTCCCAATCAACGAAATCGCCATCTCAACACTCACAAACGGCTGCCCCTCCAATGACTACTAATATAACAAAACAACCTATGCTCCACTCTATTCCACTTAGGAATTGTTATTAAATAACTTATGCAATTTTTTGATTGTTTGGTGCGATAGTGTAGTTCCATTCACCATGAAAATCTGCAGGGATTATGTTGATCGAAGAAAACTCTTCATCAGACACTTTACGACCTGTTTCATACGTAGCCTCATCCAAAACACACCTGACAGCTAAGCCCTTCTCAGTTCGTGTAGCTCCAATCAAAGAAACAACAACCGCAGCACTCACAAGCGGCCGCCCCGCCCAATTCTTACTAATAAACGAAAATAAACGATGCTCAATTTTATTCCACTTAGACGTCCCAGGAGGAAAATGCAAAACTCTAACCGCCAAACCAATCTCATTAACAAACTTTGAAAGCTCAAACTTCCACAACCGACTACGATAACCATTACTCCCCCCACAATCACAAATCAAAACCACCTCACCCGCACCACCATACTCAAAAACACCCTCAGCATACCACCACCGCCTCAAAGACTCAACAGCAAACAACGCCGTCTCCGCACTCAAACCCCCACTAACAAACCCGCGATTCCTAAAAATATCATACACCCCAAACGGTACAGCCTTCCCTAGTTCTTCAAGGGGGAAAATCATGATCCAACACCTCAACAGGAGACCGGGACTTTTGATACGTCTGCCCATTATTTTTAAAATTACCTCGATTCTCTTTCTTCTTAGCATCAATGGAGAGTACCGGATTGCCTTCTGCAATTGCTTTGATTGTTTGCTTGTTTATGTGTTCGAATTGACCCTTCCTGTCAGGATGTGCAGGTGTTACGGTTAGGGTTTTTTTTGTCTGCCTGCAGACCATAGCCCAAGTTTTTTAGCATTACTCCAATCACTCTGTAGCTGACTTGGAATCCTTTCTCTTTTAGACTTTTTTCGAGGTTGCGTAAGCTTTTGTTTGTCCAAAGCATCTGGTGCATGGGGTCGCCTTTGGTGTGAGGTTCTACAAGGTTTTGGAGGGCATTTAGTATGTCGGGTTGGTTGTTTTGGATGGTTTTGCGTCCGCCGCCTTTTTTGCGGCTTTTGCCTATTTGTGGTGGGTTTGTGTTTGGGTTGTTTAGTTCTTTTATGCCGTTTATTATTGTTTTGCGGGTGACGCCTGAGAGCCGGCTAACAAGGCTCACTCCGCCATGTCCTATGGTTTTTGCTTCTGTAGCTATAGATATCGTCGGCGTTGATACTCATTTAGTGTTGGCAACATTGTTTCTATGCGTGTTTGCAGTGCAATGGTGTCTGTTTTAGGCATACCAAATAATACAACATACACACATTTAAACTGTATATGTTATTTTGTAACAATTCCTAATCTGCACGTTTCGATGGGGACGGGGCACATCCTTCTTTAATCGGATGAAAAAAGCTTGTTTTACCGTGAAGACAACGGTATGTAGCCTGAATATTTTAGAACCATAACCTCGATAGGGTTTATAGTGTTTCATTTTTTCCTGGTTTATCTTGTCAGAAGTAACGGGTTGGTTATTTCGAAATCCTAAAATAAACCTCAAGTTACAGTTTACTCCCTAAAATAAGGTGACAAAATGTCTAATAAATTTCTAAAAATAGTGCAAGCAAAAAAATCTCTCTATACAATAGCACTGCTAACTTTACTAACCCTCTCTATGTTTGCAGTATTCACCACAACCCTCAAAGCAGACGACCGATACAACCACACAACCTACATCTATGTAGCTGCCGCACCAAACCCCCAGCTAGTGGGCGAGGTAGTCTACATAACCTATATCATCGCAAACGTTCCCCCCTCAGTCTATCCCGTTGATACTCCGCGATACTTCTGGTGGAGTGGCATCACCCTAACCATAACCTACCCCGACGGAAGCGTAAAGAACATAACCAAATTGGAAACATCTTATGCAGGCGCAGGCACATACGTCTTTACGCCTCAAGAGCCAGGCAACTATAGCGTAGTTGCAAGCTATGCCGGAGAAACTATCCCCTCAGGACCCAGTGCAGGAATCAACTATGGCCCCTCAACTAGCCCCGCAACCACCTTTAGAGCAACTGATGGCCCCTCCGAAATACAGTCCATCATCTCCTATCCCCTTCCCGAAGAATACTGGACTTTCCCCATTGAAGCCCAAAATCACCAATGGTACATATATGCAGGCGGCTGGCTAGCCGGAAGATTTGCTGAAGCAGGCGTACAAAATGCCTACAATCCCTACACCCGTGGGCCCTACTCATCACATGTAATGTGGTCAAGAACTTGGACCATTGGCGGCCTAGTAGGCGGAGAACGTTCTAATGAGCAGTACCAATTTGGGCGTTGGCCTGGTGGTAGTGATCAATATTTCTCGCCTTTCATCTCAAATGGCATTATGTATGTTAATCGGCCCCAGTATTACACCACCTCAACTGCTGCTACACAGCGTGCGGGTTTTGAAGCAATCGATTTAGCAACTAATGAAGTGTTGTGGACGCAAACTGATTACAATAACAGCCTTTCCTATCTGCAACGGTTCAGCTTTTCGAAATCCACCATGGCCACCGGTACAACTGAGTTGCTCTGGGATACTGCAGGAACAACCTGGCGAACCTTTGATCCTTTAACGGGTCAATTGTTACAAACCATCACCGGTGTTGCCTCGGGTGGAAGGGTGACCTTTGGTCCTGATGGCGAACTGTTGATATACTATATTAATGGTGCAAGTGGTTGGTTAGCCTGTTGGAATTCGACCTACTTTGAATGTGCAATAGCCCAAAGCGCTGGCTATACATACAGTTGGCTATATGACCCCAATTCTGTCTACATAGTTTCTCAAGGAACCTGGAACTTCTCCCTAGGATACATGTGGAACATCACCATACCCCAGATACGTGGCTTAGGCTTTACCGCTGGGACGCTTCCAAATGACCGGTTGATTTGCTCCGCTTCGATTGCTGCCACTGATACCACTGAACCCCTGAATCAACTGATAGCATTTGACATCTCGCCTGGTCAATACAAGGCTGCGCCCTATAATGCTCAAGGCTTAGGTGCAATACAATCAACTACGGGTAATCAAGCGGCTAAAGTTTTGTGGGGTCCCAACAACATTACGGTGTTCTCGGATGGTGGCAGTTATGCTGGCCGAGTGGAAGCTGCTGGATATACCGACGAGGGCATGCCCGTGTTTGCAATTTATCCGCATCAAACCCTGTCAATTGACATCTATAGTGGACTAACAGGACAAAAAGTAGCCACCACTGATCGCTTTAGTAATGCCTTTGCAATTTTTGCGGGTGCATCAAACAATCTTCAAATTGGTGATGGGCGGCTCTTTTCATGTGGTTATGATGGTGTGTTGTCTTGTTTTAATCTTACTACGGGTAAGTTGATTTGGGAGTATTATGTTGGGGGTGCGGGTGAGAATACTGCTTATGGGACGTGGCCTATTGGGGGTTCGTATAGTTACTATACTATTACTTCGGATGTTGTCTATATTGGTGCTAATGAGCATAGTCCTAACAATCCTACTTGGCTTGGTGGAAAGATTTGGGCGGTTAATTCAACGGATGGTATGTTGCTGTGGAAGATTGATAGTATACAGACTGAGACTCAGCCTATGGCGGCCTATGGCAACCAGTTAATCTATCTCAACTATTATGATGGCAAAATCTACAATATAGGGCGGGGTCCTTCGGCAACTACTGTTTCTGTGCCCCAAACGCAAATTTCTGCTGGTGAGGCCGTTATGATAATGGGGACTGTTATGGATATGTCTCTGGGTGCCAGTCAAACTGAGCAGGCGGGCAGATTTCCCAATGGTCTTCCTTGTATCTCAGATGCTAACATGGATGAGTGGATGAACTATGTCTACATGCAAAAGCCGCGGCCAAGCGACTTGACAGGTGTTATTGTAACGCTGAGTGTTATTGATGTAAACAATAACTCTCGTGTCATCGGTACTACTGCAAGCGATGGTGATGGCTTCTTTAGCTACGCCTGGACCCCTGACATCGATGGTAAATATACACTCTATGCAACGTTTGCTGGCAGTCTATCTTATTTCCCCTCTCGTGCAGTTAGCGCATTTAATGTAGGCTCAGCTCCACCCACACAAAGTTCTGCTGATCCAACGCCCTCGATAGCTGATCAATACTTTATTCCAGCGATCGCAGGCATCATCGCAGCCATTGCCATAGTCATTATCCTACAAGCCTTAGTGCTGCTCAAAAAACGACCCTAAAAGCAAACAATGCCCTTCCTTTCTCTTTTTTTAGTTTTCAAAGAATAAAAAACTGTTTGAAATGAACTTGAGTTAAAATTTGATGCGTGTTGATTTCCACTTGCGGATTACCATTGACCTTGTTTTGTTGATATCTTTGTGCTGCTGTTATTTGTAAAGCGTTTTGTTGCTGTTGTAGTGTTTGTTTTTTGGGCGCTCCCGCGGTCTCTTTAACATCTATGTTCTTAAGTTCGTGGTTTGGCTAAAGTGTCTTGTTTGGCGGTTGTGTTTTTCTCTCTTAGTGTTCTCTATTTAGCTGTTGTGTTTGGTGTTCTTCTCCACCTTGCTGTGGTTAACTCTTTTTGAGTAACAGGTTGGTGTTGGTGTTTTAGGGATACCCGTTGATCCTCCAAAAAGATAGTTGGTGTGTTTGTTTTTGTTTATGGTTGTAGCATAGTCCCCTTTTTTAACCCCGGTATCAAGTTTCATCTTTGACCTGATTAATTGTTTAAATTTTCAGACTTAATTTAGGTTATTTTCTCGTATTTAGACACAATGTCGCCAAAAAATTAAACCATATTCTACAAAATAAACCCTGCACAACATTTATTATTTCCGAAGAGGTTTAATAATGATGAAAACAACATGAAAATAAGAAACAAAAAAAGTCTATTTTTTATGACTTCAGTTTTATTAATAATGACAATCGCGGCACCAACAACAATCCTGCTAAACGTTTCAGCCCAAACAACATACTTCAACTCCTACATCTACATCGCAGCAAACAGCAAAACCGTAGGCTTAAACCAAGAACTAATCCTTATCACCTGGACCGCCGACATCCCACCAATAAACATAGAAATGACCCACGCCGAACGCGGCTGGCAAAACCTCCAAATTATCATAACAGACCCCGACGGCATCAATACCACCATACCCATCCAAAGAACCGACTCCACCGGCTCAGCCTATGTCGTATTTGTACCTACCGAAAAAACAGGCACCTACACCGCACAGGCATTTTTCCCAACCCAAACCCTAAAAATTAGCACAGACACACAAAGAACCTACAGCGAAGCCTTCAGCCCAAGCATCACCTTCCAAGTCCAATCCCAACCCGTTCCCATCCGAACTGACACCCCCGCTCCTCAAGATTACTGGACCCGACCAATCGCTAGCAACATGCACCTCTACTACACCCTTGCCGGCAACTGGATCGGCGGCGCAGCTAACCAATGGCCCCAAGGCAGCGCAAACGAAGGCTCCTCCTACTACAGCTACAGCCCCGGCCCAGGCAGCGCCCACATCTTGTGGACAAAATCCTACTGGGCAGGCGGTATAATGGACAACCGCTTTGATTCTGCTGGGTTTGCACAATACCACTATCAAGGCCTAAGCTTCTCTGCAGTCGTTATCGACGGCAAAATCCACTACCAACCCCGCTACACACACGCTAACGCCCAAGGCTGGGCAGTCGCTGACCTCTACACCGGAGAAACCCTCCATGAAAACTACACCGACCTCGTCCCCACATTTGGACAGATCTACGCCTACGACTCACCTAACCAGCATGGAGGCTTCCCATACCTCTACCGACAAGTCACATACACAGACCTACCTGACACCGTCCGCCTATCAAACGTAACCCTAAACCCTGATTTAACCCTAGCAATAAATAGCGGCGCTTCAAACATAAATAAATCAACCATCGGATCAAACGCATTTGGAACCATCTGGGAACTCCTCGACGCACACACACTCCAACACATAACCTACATCGCCAACGTCTCCACAGGCGGAACACCCATTTATGGCAAAGACGGAAGCATACTCCGCTATAACACGACCACTCTAGGCACCCGCTCCTACATGACAATATGGAACACCTCTGCAGGCACCATGGTCAGCGGAGTAACCGGAACTGATGTATGGCAGTGGCGACCCGCTGGCGGAGGCGGAGGCGGATCTTCTACACCTTTCTGGGGAGCATCTGTTGCATACAACATAGTCCATGACGGCAGCCTGATGATCACCGGTAACTTTTCTATTCCCAGTCTCTTAGGGCCGTCTAACGACTTGTTAAACCAGACCGCTACGCTTCAAGCCATACGCGAAGGTGAATACGCCATATTTGCAACTCCCGGACGCAACGATGAACGCGGAGTCGTTCCAGCACTTGTTTTTGCAATCGACCTCTCAAACGGTAACGAAGGCAAAGAACTTTGGCGCAATACATTAACTCCCCCCTATGCATCTACCGCAAGTAACGCCTCCATCGTCTTAACTGGGGTATACTCAATCGATAAAGACACCGCAACCGTAGCCTATCACTCCACTAAACTGCTTCAACGCTGGGGATTTGACGCTAAAACCGGCGCACAACTTTGGACTGTTTCTGCCCCACAGGCAGACTACTTTGGCTTTAACACCAACCGATACGGCAACACACTTCTATCCAGCGGATACGGCGGCGTTTTGATCGCTATTGATTTGAGATCGGGTTATATTTGGAACTACACTGCTGCTAATGAGTATCTAGGGGATTCAGTATTTGGTAATTATCCCATGAATGTAGGCGCAGTTTCTAACGATGGCCGAATATACATAGGCAGTGGCCAACACTCTCCGGGTCCTATTTTGGAAAATGGGAATTTATTGCAGTGCATCAATGCATCAAATGGTGCGCTGTTGTGGAATTTCCCGGTTTATGGTGTTGCGATGCCCTCTGGCAATGCAGGCAGTAATTTTGTTATATCTGATGGTCGGCTTATTGCTCTTAATGCCTATGACAATCAGCTCTACTGCTTTGGCAGAGGCCCAAGCGCAACCACTGTTTCAGTGTCTTCTGGTCCTCTGTTTCTTGGCAACAAAGTTACTCTTAGTGGTACTGTTACCGATCAAACTTTATCTGGCCGACTCAACACCAATGATAAGCTTGACTTCTCACTCAAAGGCACCCCAGCGATTTCTGATGCAGATCAAACCGATTGGATGCAACATCTATTCCAACAAGGACCCGCACCTATGAATGCCACTGGTGTTCCAGTGAGTTTATTTGCCATTGATCCCAACAATAATTATGTTGCCATCGGTGAAACCACAAGCGATGCAAACGGCAATTATGCCTACACTTTTGAACCAAATATTCCCGGCACATACCATATATTTGCAACATTTGCAGGTTCAGAAGCCTATGGGCCATCCTCCTCGACGACCTTTTTGACTGTGGGCGAAGCAATCTCTCCGACTCAGAATCCCTCACAACCCCCCGGATCAGCAGCTGATGCCTTCATTTTGCCAGCGTTTATCGGCATAATCATTGCAATAGTGCTGTCGTTAATAGCCATCGCGTTGTTGCTCAGAAAACGCTAAACTATCCACAACATTTCTTCATTTCCACCTTATTTTTTTTCCACGGTAACCGTATGAAAATTGAGCCGACGGCTTGAAACAAATACTTGCGTCGTTAACTGAATAGTCGGGTAAAATGTTGTTATTGTAATTTTGGAATATGGTCTTTCAGTAGGTTATATTGTGTTAGATTTATAGTTGGTAGTTGTCATAAATTGTTGTGTTGCTGGAAGTTGAAGCATGGGAAACATTTGGAAAATCTCAAATAATAACTAGGCGTGTGAATTTATTAAAAAATAATAAGCCGAAAGTCTCTTGAACATGTGTTTTTGTGTGGTTTGGTTTCAAGACTAATATTGTTAGTTTGTGTCTTTTTTGGTGTGTGGATTTGGCGTTTAGGCGCGGCTGGAGATTTTTATGGGGTTCACACGTTATAAACATAACAATTTTATCCAAGCACCTCTGTATTTTTTGTCTATGAATCAAATCCTAACCCAACTCCGAGAAGAATTAAAAGCCAACACAGACCCGCAAACTAAAGCAGGTGCCAAACGCTACTTCAAAGAAGCCATCACCCTCTATGGTGTCAAAAGTTCTACCGTAGCAAAGCTCAGCCACAAAAACTGGCAGCAAATCAAAAATTTGCCCAAAAAAGACCTTTTTGCACTTTGCGAAGCTCTCTTTAGTTCTGGTGTTATGGAAGAAGCTTTTATTGCTGCCAAGTGGCTGCCAAAAATCGCTGACCAATTCCAGCAAGAAGATTTGGCTATTTTTGAGCGCTGGATTGACTGCTACATTGATAATTGGGCTAAATGTGACAGTTTCTGCAACCACACCGTGGGTGATTTCATGATGAAATTTCCCGAGCAAGTGGGAACCCTTATGGTTTGGGCCAAATCCAGCAACCGCTGGCTTAAACGTGCTGCCGCAGTAACATTGATTATTCCAGCAAAAAAAGGCCTGTTCTTAGAGGAAGCTCTTAAAATCAGCGATTTGCTTTTAATAGACTCTGATGATTTAGTGCAAAAGGGCTATGGTTGGCTGCTGAAAGCTGAAACAGAAAAACATCCCACTGAAGTATTAGCCTATGTGATGAAAAATAAATCGATCATGCCCCGAACAGCGCTACGGTACGCAATTGAGAAATTACCCAAAGAACAAAAAAAATTAGCCATGAAACCTTGACCCCTAAATCAGCCCTTTTATCACAACTTTAAAGAGCAAAATGTAAAAAAATAACTGAGGTTGTTAAGCGAAAACTTGGATGTATGTTAATATCGTCATGAACCTGGTGAACCTCCATAAGCGGTGTAAACCACTCAAATATGGTCATCTACAATAACAACCACTGCCAACCCAAAAGAAGCGGTTAACGCTCTGTAGGTTGGAGTAGTGAAAGATTATGAAGCAATGCTTCTATTGAAGCGCATGAAAAAAGTATTTTTGCATAGAAGAAAATATTTCTGGATATATGAATTTTAGGTTAGCCTAAAAATTTATATGGATCTGTACAGAATTTAGGTATGCCTAAAAACAGAGGCGAAATAAACCTGCAAAAATCAACCCAAGACTACCTAAAAGCCGTTTACAGCCTATCTAAAAACAGAGAAAAAGTAAACAATACCGACATCGCCCAAAAACTTGAGGTGACCCCCGCTAGCGTAACAGAAATGCTCAAAAAACTAGCCGCCGAAGACTACATAAAATATTCCCCCTACCACGGCAGTACCCTCACCCAAAAAGGCCTAAACGAAGCTCAAAAAATAACCCGAAAACACCGACTACTTGAAAGCTTCCTATCAAACATACTACATATAGGACCCGATAAAGTACACCTTGAAGCCTGCCAAATGGAACACACCCTCTCAGACGAGGCCGAAGAATCCCTCTGCCGCTTCCTTAAACACCCCGACACCTGCCCCGATGACAAAAAAACCATACCCGCCTGCGACTTACCCTTCTCAAATTGCGAAGAATGCATCCAACTACATCAAAAAGGCTTAGAACAAGTGGGAAAACGCAACAAAAACCTCACCTCCATACGCGAACTAAAAGGCGGAACATTTGGCAAAATCAGTTTCATCCGAGGCGAACACAAGGTACTTCAGCGCCTCTTGGACATGGGCCTCACACCCGGAACAAAAATCCAAATTGTCAAAGTAGCCCCAATGGATGGCCCCGTCGTGATTGCTGTTAGAGGCTCCAAATTAGCTTTGGGTACCGACATCGCTTGTAATGTATTTGTAGAAATAGACCCCTGTAAGCCAATCGGAGAATAAACAACTGGCATCACATATACCTGCTGATCCAAAAAAAACGAGCGCGTCTGTTACTGTAAAGACTAACAAACAGCTTACTTTTGCTCTTGCAGGAAACGCAAATGTGGGTAAAAGTGTAATCTTTAACCAATTAACTGGGTCAAATCAGATAATTGGCAACTGGCCGGGGAAAACTGTTGACCGTGCAGAAGGCACCTTGAGCTTTGAAGGTTATGAAATAAGAGTCATCGACTTGCCGGGCATTTACTCTTTTTCAACGTTTTCTATGGAAGAAATTGTTTCGCGTAATTATGTTGCCTTAGAGAAACCTGACGCTGTTATTAATGTTGTTGATGCTTCAGTTTTGGAACGCAACCTGTTCTTTACTTTACAACTCTTGGAGATGGATGCTCCCCTTGTTTTGGTCTTAAATCAGGTGGATGTTGCAAAAAACAAAGGCATAATCATCGATAAAGACAAACTGTCCGCATTGTTGGGGGTTCCGGTGGTTTTTGCTACAGCTATTCGTGGTGAGGGTATCTATGAGGCTGTTAGGGAAGCTGTAAAAGTTGCCGCCAGCAAACCTAAGCCTAAGCATCTAACCTATCGAAAAGATCTTGAAGAACAAATCGAAAAACTACAGGGTATAATTGAAACCGAAAATCTCACTTTCGGGTATCCGTCTCGTTGGGTAGCCATTAAGTTGCTTGAAGGCGACACTGAAATTACCGAACTCGCTGCTGAAAAATCAAAAAACCTCATATTGCAAACAAAGCGTATGGGCGAAGAATTTGAAAAACATTGTCAAGAAAAATGCTTCTCGATAATTGCTTCTGAACGGTATGCACTTGCAAACTCCATTGTGGCTTCTTCACTTCAACAAGATGAAGTCTGGCATCCCTTCACTGATAAACTGGAATGGTTCACCACCCATCGCGTATTTGGTTATGTGACTGCTTTTGCTGTGATTGGGGGGTTGTTGCTTTGGACATTCTTTGTAGGGACTACTCTCTCAGATTTAATTTCGCGGGGCCTAAACTTAATCCACCCAATTAACTCTGAATTATCCGCGTCCGCTCCGATTCTAAGCATTATCCTTAACGGTTTTTGGGGTGGCATAGACGCAGGTTTAACGTTAATTATACCCTTTGTTATTCCCTTCTATCTATTACTGGCGCTTATCGAAGATTCTGGACTGCTGATTCGTGTAGCTTTTATGATGGATAGTGCGATGCATAAAATCGGATTACATGGTAAAGCGTTGATTCCGATAATTCTTGGGTATGGTTGCAGTGTTCCAGCCATTCATAGCTGTAAAATCATGGAAACTCGACGCGAACGTCTCCTTGCGGCTTTTGCCATAACCTTTGCACCCTGCTCAGCTCGAACTATCGTGCTCTTTGGCATGGTTGGCTTATTTGTAGGTATACAATGGGCACTACTACTGTATGTTGTTAACCTTGCCATAATTTTTGCTATGGGCCGAATTGCCATGAAAGCGGTTCCAGGAAAATCTACGGGGTTAATTATGGAGATGAGTAGTTTCAAACAGCCCTCCCTAAAAGTGGTCCTAAAACAAACTTGGACACGCACAAAATCCCTCATATACATAGTTTTTCCAATCTATATTGTTGGTGGTGCCCTTATCCAAGTGCTATATATCTATGAC
This sequence comes from Candidatus Bathycorpusculum termitum, assembly GCA_031254875.1. Lineage (GTDB taxonomy): Archaea > Thermoproteota > Bathyarchaeia > Bathyarchaeales > Bathycorpusculaceae > Bathycorpusculum > Bathycorpusculum termitum. The sequence continues at coordinate 7,280 of JAIRTW010000029.1, read as the reverse complement.
ATACTTACGCCAATAAGCAATGTGATGTATCCGCTTACAGTTCTGTGGCTTGGGTTACCGGCATTTGCTGGCGTGTTGTTGCTTCTTGGCGCCGTTCGAAAAGAACTAATCATTTTGGGTGCAGTGGCAATACTGGGTACAACAAATCTGCTTGTAGGTTTCACTTCGGTGCAATTGGTGGTTATGGCTTTGGTGGCCATGCTCTATATTCCCTGTGTTTCAACAATGGCAATACTTGGCAAAGAATTCGGCTGGAAGGCAGCTGCTTTAATCTCACTATCAAACATTGGTACCGCACTGCTATTTGGTGGCTTAACTTTTCACCTCCTAACCCTTCTTGCTTAGAAAACCACACTCTATAGTCATTGAAAAGGTGTGCCGTTACTGTTTTTTTACAAATTTCCACCCGATTTGATATGTCATATATAATGTATAAATATACATATATATTGTACGTTGGCAGTATGCTGGTGGAGCCGAAGAGTAAATATGACCGTCCCAAAAATAAACGATGAACGGATACAAAAAAACTTGGATAAAAATGCTGCTTCAGTGTATCCTGTGCTTTTGATTTTAACAACTATTGTCTTAATTATGAAAATAACCTTAAACTTACACCCGTTTCTGTATTTATTTGAAATTATAGCCCTTGTCGCATCACTTTCTTATTATACCCTATCAACCGCTTGGGGAAATGTGCTGTTTGTGAAAGGAACTGACGAAGCAATTATCAACATACGAAACACAGCAAAAGGCAAGAGTTACATGTTACACGCGCTCATTGTTTTTGGCGGACAAATACTTTTTGTCGGAATCGTAAATTATTTTTACCCCTGGGTTCCTGAAGCACAAATGAGTTTTGCCTTTTTTGGGATGCTCATCTACATATTCATATGTGGTTTACCGCTATCGATTGTAGGCTATAAAATGCGAAAGAAAGAACCTCTTGTGATGTGGAACAGCGAAGAGTCAAAAACACGTGTACTGAAAAACTTTAAACATACACTTATAACGCAGACGATTTCTACTGGTGTTATAGGGGCTACACTTTACTTGTTTACTTCGACCAGCCTTATTACTACAATAGTTACTTATGGAATAATACAATTTATATGTATTTTTATGTACTTAGAGATTAAAAGAAATTTATTGCGTGATGAAAAAAGGGCTAAAGAGGCTGGGCAAGCAGAAAAAACTGCTGATAAAGTGGATGGGTATGAAGAATAAAAAAATGAAACTTGCACGTATCGCATGTGATTTATCCCAGGAACAATTAGCTGAAAAAATCGGCGTAACCCGACAAACCATCAGCCTGATTGAATCTGGCAAATATAACCCCACCATAAAATTATGTATCTTGATATGCAAAGCACTTAAAACAACATTAGATCAACTGTTTTGGGACAGTGACGGGTCATCCACATCAAACGAATCTTAATTGGATTATCCCTATTTTGAGGTTACGTCTTGGTCAACAAAATTTTTCGTTGCTTGCGGTTGCTACTTAGCAGAATATATCATGCTAACTCTAACATGTACCGATGCCTTAGTGATTCGCCTGCACAACCCCCTCTCAAAAACAATCGCTCTGGTGCCCTTTTCGATATTTATGGTTAATTTTTATCCAGTGATAACTACTACTAACTATTTTCATAGTTGACTCATAGAAAGAGTTATAGGGGCATGCTTGGGCAAGTACTACTTGCGACCGCTTAATGTCTACTGCTGAACCCACGTCTGCAACTCAAGCTGGTAGCTTTTTTGGGCTTTCTATAAACCAAATTATCCTATTGATGTTTATTGTAATCATAGCTATTGTTCTTGAGCGCTTCATAACAAGATACCTCTCACGCTTTTCTAAGCAAGCAAAACTCGACCCAAACACTGCAAACAAGCTAACTTTGACTTTTCGAATCCTAATTCTAATTGTTGCTTTGCTTGCCATAAGTAAAGCCGGTGGGTTGCCCTCAGATTTGCTCTTATCTGTTTCTGCAATCAGTGGTGCAGCGTTAGGCTTTGCTTCCCAAAAAACCATAGGTAACTTTATTGCCGGACTCTATCTTTTGGCTGCTCGACCCTTTAAAGTAGGCGATTACATCAAAATCGGAACCGTTGAGGGGATAGCTCAAGAAATCACCTTAAACTATGCCAAAGTATTAACTGCCGGCAACAACATCGTTGCTGTAAGCAACCTACAAATGCTTGACCGCGACATAACCAACTACCTCTACCAAACCACCCTAAAAGGCAACATTTACTGCTACACCTTTGAAATAGGCTTTGACCATTTAGTCCCAACCGAAAAACTTTTGGAAATTTTCGACACCATATTTGACACCTACAAACACCTTCCAAAAAGACCCTTCTGCACCCTAACTCGCTCAACCGCTATCGAAAGAGTATACACCGTTTATTTCTACGTAACCGAAACAAGAGACATCTTTACAACAAGACCCCAAATCGCCAACCAAGTCTTTAAACGCTGGGACGAAGAAAGAACAAAACTAAAAACAACAAACAAATAAACCAACAACAAACAACAAATCGTTAATCTCAAAAACAAACCCGCATTCAACTACACACCGATCAATCCAAGTAGTAGTATCCGCTTTATCCTTGGCGTTATTTATGGTTGGTTTGCTGGAAGTTCAATAATGAATTTAGTTCCCACACCTTCTTGGCTCACAAAACTTATCTGGCCATATAGCGCCTCCGTTATGCGTTTAACCACTGCTAAACCAAACCCTTGTCCCTTTGATTTTGTGGTAAACAACGGGGTAAATAGTTTTTCTTGGGACTCTTTAGGTATGCCACCTCCGGTGTCCTCCACCTCAATAGTAAAGCCGCCGGTTTTTTTATCGTGACGTGTACGTATGGTCAAGACCCCACCCTCAGTCATGACTTGAATGGCATTGTTAACTAAATTGGTCAGCGCACGCCGTATCAAAGTGGGATCCGTTCTCATCTTGGGCAAATTATCAATATCCACTCTAAGGGTCACTATACTGGGCAGATTGACAGTTTGAAAAATACTATCAATAATCTCTGACATATCCACATCCGCATACTCAGGCTTGATAGGCCGAGCATAATCCTGCAGATCCGCTATAATCTTGTCAATATAGCTAACCTGCTCACCTATCACCACCAATTCTTGAAGCGCATTTGTTTTTTCCTCACTCTCCGTCATAATCTCCAAATCCTCCTTAATCAAATACAACGAAGACATGATAGCCTGCAACGGATTACGAATATCATGCCCCACCATCCCCGCCGTCTGACCAATGGCCGCAAGCCGTTCACTATCAGCTAACTGCCTAGTCCGCTCCTCAACAAGCTGCTCCAAGTATTTGCGCTGGAGTTCCAGTTGCTGCTCAGCTTTTTTCCACTCCGTAATATCCTGCTCTATCCCCATGATTTTAGCGGGTTTCCCCTGGGCGTCAACTTCCACGATGGTGCGTTCGGTGTGCAGGTCTCGTATTGAGCCATTGGCTAAAACTATACGGTAATCAAAAACTGCTGATTCGTCAAGTTTGCCCTCTGAAATAAAGGTGTCCGCTATTTTTGCTACCCGTTCAAAATCGTCGGGATGAACATAGTTTTTTTGTGTTTCATGGTCGGGTCCATACTTGTCAGGTTGGAGTTCAAAGAGGTGGAACAGTTCCTCTGACCAAATTGCTCTGTTTTCGGCAACATGATACGCCCAATTCCCCATATGGGCTAGGCGTTGGGATAGTTTTAGGTGTTCTTCATTTTTTTTCTGTATATCCTCGAATTTTTTGCGTTCTGTTATATCGGTAAAGGTGCCCAATGTGAAGGCTTGGCCGTTGAGGATGATGCGGTCGGCTGAGACGATAAGGGTGAGGGGGTTGCCTGTTTTTGTTTGCATGAGCACTTCCAGGTTGCGTATGGTGCCTTGGGCTTGCAATATATGCACAAACTCTTCGCGGCTGCCTGGGTCGGGGTATATGTTGAGTTCAAATGCGGTGTTGCCAATGACTTCCTCGCGGTTGTATCCGAAGGTAAGCAGGAAGGCTTCGTTTGCATCTAAAAAGAACCCATCGGTTATTCGTGAAATAAACAGTGCGGCCTGGCAGTGGTTGAAGGCTTTGGAGAAACGTTCCTCATTTAGTTGCAGGGTTTCTTCGAGTTTTTTGCGTCTAGTTATATCTCGCCAGATTATCACTAAATCGTTGTCTGCAGGAAAAACACTAATCTCCACGGTGGCAGAGCCGGTATCGTTGCTATTGGCTGGCAGGCGCAGGAGGGGTTTGTTCCATTCAAAGTTGCCGGTTTTTTTTTCTGCCTTGACGCGGCGCAGGGTTTCTTCAAAAATGGTTTCGCGATAGGTGGGAAAAAGTTCCCAGATGTTTTTACCCACCAGGTTTTGGGTTTCTCCCCCCAACCCCTTAGCTACGCTCTTGTTAACATAGTTGAGGTTCCAGTTGTGGTCTAAGATGATAAAGCCGTCTTGGATGCTTTCTAGCATCAAAGACAATTTCGGGTCCGCTTCAAAAAAAGCTCTCTTTAGTTCTTCTGAGCGTTTCGCAAAATTGTTGCCGGCTCGATATTTCTCTGGTTTTGCCTTTTGCCGCTTAGCACTAGGAGTCAGAAAAGATTGCTTCAAAAATTCGAGCGCTCCATAACTGTTAAGGAATTAAAGCATAATAAGGTATTGTACCAACTTGCCAACTGCTATAAATCATACCCTAACTTGACCCAACCTCCATGCAAGTTGCCCTTTTTCTGCACCGCCCTCAAAGAAAAACAAGCACCCACTCTTTTGGTGCCATGCGTGTTAGATAGGAGCTTCTGACGTGTGATGGGTTGTTTGATGTTGAGAGTTGTTTTGTTGTTTTGTGTGTGTGGTTAGTTGGTTGGGTTTTGGTGTTGTTGTAGGGTTTGGTGGGCTTTTTGTGGCCACAGGTTGTCATGCCAAAGGGCTCTGCCGATGGCGGCTAAATCTATTTTGCCTTCTCGTATTAGGGTGTCTGCGAATTGGGCTTCTTTGATTTTGCCCACGCCAATAACTGGCACCTCAACTGCTGCTTTGATGGCGCTGGCTTGGGGGATAAAGTAGCCTTTGATATGTTGGAGTTGTTTGGGTTCACTACCACACATACCCCCCGACACATCCATAATATCTACCCCTGCTTGCTGGAGTTTTTGTGCAAAGACTATGGCCTCTTTGAGTTGGGTGCCCATCGGCGCCAAATCATCTGCCCCCAACCGATAAAGTAACAACCCTCCTTTGAGGTGTCTTTGCACTTTTTCAACCACTAAAAGCGGAAAGCGCATCCGGTTTTCTAGGGAACCCCCAAACTCATCTGTACGTTTGTTGATCAGGGGGGTAAAGAATTGATTGAGCAAATAACCATGAGCCCCATGAAGCTCCACCCCATCAAAGTCTGCCTCCACTGCTCGCTCAGTCGCCCAAGCAAACTCGTCTGCTAACTCGTAGAGTTCATTTTTTTCAAGCATACGCACTTTATCTCTGCTACTGGGCCCCACCGGCATAACCCCGATGATTTTCTTATTTGCCACCGCCCCCGCATGACTTAGCTGCACCACTGCAGGTGCACCTGCTAAATGAATGCCACATGCGAGCTTTTCCAGTCCTGCGGTTAACTTGTCACTATAGATCCCTAACTGCTTGGGCCCTATTTTTCCCAGCGCCGAAACATAGGCATGCTCAACAATAGGCAGACCTAAAGCGGCGGACCGCCGAACATAAAAATTGACGAGCTTACTTGTGACTTCCCCCTCAAATGAGGCTCGACCCGACTGCATCGGCGGCATCACTATACGATTACGCAATGTCACACCCTTAACGATTAAGGGATCAAGGAGACCAGTCAATAGACACACCACTGAGCATATCCTTGCATAATGTAAGAATTACCCAAAAAGGTATTGCCGTCGCCTCATGGCTGTGTGGGTGTTGGTTGGGTGGCCGTTTTTGTCTCGGTAGGTTGTGAGGACTTTGAAGACGTATTGGTGTTTGCCTGTTTTGCGTATGGTTATTCCTTTTTTAGGCAGGGGTACTTGTAGTTTTGAGCATAGCGTCAGGTGGTCACCTTTTTGTATGTGTATGTTACTGCACATACATGAGAAGGTTCGGGTCATGGAATTGTGATTTTTTCCATGGAAAAACGGTATGTGCACAAAATCAGTCAGAATTTAGGTTGTAATATGACAATTTTCGTTATCTTGACTCATGTGTCTGTTGTCGTGTATTTTGATTTGGCGTCTGAATATTGTTAAAATAAGGCAAAAACGCTGAGCGCTATATGACTTGTTGAATTAACGCAAAATTGTTATATGTGCACAAATTGTCACATTTTTTCAGCATTCTCATATGATAAGGCAAATATATTAGTGGCATATTAAAATCTTTTCAACTTGAAAACAATGTTAGGTTGAAATTATGAAAGATAACACACAAAAAATATTGTCTATGATACTTGTGCTCGCACTTGTTGCAGGTTGTTTTGTGACATTGGTCACCCCTACAGCAAAAGCAGCAAAAGCGCCTGGCGCAACTGATTATCCCTCTTTGGTTGCCCTGCTTGCTGGTGAGTCGCCGACTGGCATTGAATTTCGTGTAGACGCTGTGTCAGGTAATAGCTTAAATGCGCCAATTCTGTTGTGGTGGGATTACCATGATGACATTAAACTCGGAGACGTATGGATGCTTATTGCAAGCTCTCCAGATATGAAATGGACTGATGATGCAATGCTTGGCACCACAAAATGTAAAGTACTTGCTTACGCACCTGATACTCTTAATGGAAAAGGTGTTGCCTACTCTCTCATTAAATTCACTAATGTCTGGCTTACTGGTACTGATAAACTCGATATTAGCATGGAAAGTGGTCTTAACAATCCTGGTCAAGGTATACACGGAAATGTAAACGACTTCTTTCCTCAGTTGGTAACTATAAAGTATTGGGATCGCGGAACTCTTCTTCAACCTGCTGTTATTGTACGTGAAGACGATGTTGTAATCATACGGGACTGTGAGGAAATCAATACTGGATATAAATTTAGCCACTGGGTTGACGGCAATAATAACACTCGCATTGCTAAATCGCAGTTTCTCATCCCCCGAGGTATTAAAGAAATTAATCTGTACGCTGTGTGGATTCCCGACTACAATCAGACAAATAGGCTCAATTATACAGTTGCATATTTCGTGAACGGTACTAGCTCCGTTGGTTCTGATGTCTTCTTTGGTGATGTTTGGGTAAATGATCCTCAAGTGTTAGCTGTTGCATCTG
>JAIRTW010000052.1 GCA_031254875.1 Candidatus Bathycorpusculum termitum | reverse complement strand
CAAAAACACTCCCACACACCTACTAAATCCAAAGGGCAACATGTCCAACATGAAACACACCATTAATACTGATAACCACCTGCCTCCAAGACAGAACACCACACACGCTTACCCAACGCCCCCCATAAACCACCCACAAACCATCAATAAATATCTTACCCAAGCGAGCTTGCACCGCATCGGGTGGCGATTCTTGTGGTGTGCCAAGCACTTTATGGATTGCATCAGGGAAAACATGAACCAAGAATTCATGCTAAGAGTATGTTGCTACTCTTATGGTGCAAACAAACGTAACATTGAGCTTAAAGGAAAGATTGGGAGTTAAGACAGCCATTTTAAGGGTATGTCTTGAAATGTGCCATCCGGCAACGTGCGCCGTATGGTGACCGGCAGTATGTTTGCATCAAGCTCGCTGAGTGCGATGTCTATGGGGTTGGTGTTTTCTTCAGCATCTACCAAGATTGGGGCGCCCATTGAGATCTGCAGGGCACGTGCACCCACGATCCTTGCTTTCTCGAAGCGAGTAATTTTTGGAGGACCCACAGTGATTGTTTTTTCTTGTTGCATTTTACATCATTCCACCGGGCATACCACCCATACCACCCATGCCCATTCCGCCCATTGCACCGCCGGGCATGCCGCCTCCTGGGGGCATTGGAGGAGACTTCATCTTGGCGGTTGAAATGACATCATCGATTTTTAATATCAGTGATGCGGCTTCATTAGCTGATTTGATAATTTGTTTTTTAACAGCAAGTGGCTCGTAAATGTTCTGCTTAGTCATATCATCCACAGTTCCTGTGGTGATGTTGACACCGGCCCAGGTTTGACCTTTCTCGTGGCTTGCGCGAAGCTGTGTTAAAAGATCCACGGGGTCTAAACCGGCATTCTCCGCTAGCGTCACTGCGATTTCTTCTAGGGAATCTGCAAATATTCTAACGGCAAGCTGTTCTCTGCCCGACAGAGTCTGCGCATACTTTCGCAGTACACTGGCCATCTCCAGTTCGGGTGCAGCACCGCCTGCGACGACGCGGGGTTCCTCGAGGAGATCTTTTATGACAAAGAGAGCGTCGTGGATGCTACGTTCGGCTTCTGCGGTTAAGCGTTGATTGCCGCCTCTGATAAGCAGGGTTACGGATTTGGGATTTTTGCATCCTTCGATGTAGGTCATTTTGTCGTCGCCGATTTTGCGTTCTTCTACTATTTGGGCTTCGCCAAGGTCAGCGTTTGATAAGGCATCTATATTGCTGATGATTTTTCCTCCAGTTGCACGTGCGAGTTTTTCCATATCAGATTTTTTGGCTCTACGGATGGCGATTGTGTTTTTTCTGGACAAGAAATGTTGGGCGAGGTCGTCGATGCCTTTTTGGCAAATAACTACGTTGGCACCGGATGCGAGGATTTTGTCAACCATTGCTTTGATCATGGCTTCTTCTTGTTTGAGAAAAGCCTCGATCTGTGCGGGGCTTTCAATGTTGAGTTTGGCATCCATTTCCGGTTTCTCGTTCTCCAACGAGGCATCAAGAAGAGCAATCTTTGCTTTTTCTATACGTTTAGGCATACCGCTGTGCACGATTTCTTTGTCGAGCACGATACCGCTGATAAACTGGGTGTCTGCGATGGATTCCCCGGTTTTTTTCTCGATTTTGACATCGTCTATGTCGGCTTTCATTGCGCCATCTGCAGTTTTTTCTGCAACCGCTTGCATTGCTTTGACCGCGATGTCAGCGAGGTAATCTTTGTATTCGGAAACGATTTTGCTACCCATGGCGGTTACAGCAACCTTTTTGAGGTAATCAGACTTTTTCAAATCTACAGGGAGAGCGATTTTGTCGAGGGTTTCTAGAGCTTTTTGAGTTGCTTGCTTATAACCTTCGATGATGATTGTTGGATGGATATTTTTATCGATAAGTTCTTCAGCGCGACTTAAAAGTTCGCCCGCAACGATAACGGCAGATGTTGTTCCGTCACCTGCTTCTTTATCTTGGGTTTTGGCGACTTCGACCAGCATCTTTGCAGCGGGATGCTGGATATCCATTTCGTCGAGTATAGTTCGACCATCACTGGTTATGGTGACATCTCCAAAACTGTCAACCAGCATCTTATCCATGCCTTTAGGCCCCAATGCGCTTCGGACAGATTCAGCTACAACTTTGGCGGCCATAATATTTCCATGCTGGACGTCTCTTCCCCGATTACGTTTAGAACCTTCTTTGAGAACCATTATGGGAATTCCACCCGCGGATGTTGATATTGCTGACAAATCAAGTAAACTCCATTAATGCGAACAACAACATGACAGCCTTAATAATATAAGTTTTTCTAGTCGCACGATACACAACCATTTATCGGATGGGGTAAAGATAAATAAAAATTGGCGGGCCCGCTGGGATTTGAACCCAGGACCTCCGGCTCCGCAGGCCGGTGTCATGATCCGTGCTAGACGACAGGCCCAACCTGTCTATTACCCCTTAAAATTCAGAGGCAAATTAGTAAATACGGAGCTTGAACTTAAAAATAGTGGTCCCAGCTTCAAAGTTGCTTCGCTCCACGAGGAAAAGCTTGAAGTGAACCCAAGCCAGCTGATCAGCAACCAGGGCTATGTTTTGGGGTTATCGTCATATCCCACAAGTTCCCCAACAAACTTGTTTTAATCGCGCACCATAACAAGAAATAAGAGGGGACATCAATGCGCTTAGATAGCTTTGCCAGCTATCCTGCCTCCGAACACCATACTCAGGCTTAACTGGGTGCGGGGTGGTTTTTGCTTATCACCCGCTCAAGCGCGGCAATCACGTTTTGTTTGCCCATAGCCAGTACGTATGGACCGAGGCGTGGTCCCTGCGGGGCGCCCATTAGCACCGAGTAGAGTACTTTGAAAAAGACGGCCGCTTTTAATCCGTTGTCTTTTGCAATGTTAAAGATGATGTTTTGAATTGCATCAGCATCCAGGTCACCTTGAAGCTTTATACCGAGTTCGCTTAGGGCTTTGCGTTCTGGTTCGGAGAGTTCGACGTTGGATTCTTTGATTTCCTCAAAGTCTTGGGTCCAATTCAGCGCATACGTGATACGCCTTTGCAGGTCAGCGTCTATAGTTTGTCCTTTTTGGAGATAGCCATAGCTTTGTAGTTTCTCAGCGACATAGTCGTTTAGACATTCTTTGGGGGCCATCTTGACTAAAAATGCCAGCAGATTGTAGGGTACATGGATGCTGGGTTTAGCAGGGGGGTTCATGACATAGCAGTATTGGAATAAGCCTTTGAGGCGAATGGATTCTTTTTCACTGGTTAGTTTTTTGTTAAAGTAGATGTCTTCTAACTCGTCGAGTTCGTTCATATAGAGTGGAATATCGGAGACGTCAATGGTGCGGGTGCCCACGAAGCGTTTGAGCATGAGCAATAGAAGGGATTGAGGGGAACCGTAGTTGAACCAGACCTGAGGGGTGAACACGTTGCCTGCTGATTTACTGATTTTTTTGCCGCCTTTATCTAGAAACATTTCGTATTTGGCATGGCTTGGCGGTTCATATTTGAGGATTTCGCGGCAGATACGGTCGTTTATGCGCACGGAGTCGGAAATATCTTTGCCGTATGCTTCAAAGCGGATGTCAAGGGCACGCCATCTGGCGGCAAATTCGGATTTCCAGGTGAGTTTACCTTCGCCGCTTTTGATATCCACTTCACCTTCGTGTCCGCAACCAGTGATATGGTTACCTCGGATTTCAATGCCCTCGCATTTGTAGGTGACTTTGTCAGTTTTGGGGTCAAATTTGTAGGCGCGGGTGGTGTAGAGGTGACCACATTTTTCACAGACGGCAAAAAACGGCAGAACCTCATTGTATGTTTCTTGTCCGACTTCTTGTTTGATGATTTCGCCGACTTGTTTGGCGTTGGTGAGTAGGGTACGGATTTCGTTTAGCATCAAACCTTTTTCGTAGACATCTTTGGCGCTGTAGTATTTGTATTGGATGTTGCATTTGTCGAGCGCTTCGAGTAGCAGTGAGCTCATGTGTTTGCCGTAGCTTTCATGACAACCAAACGGGTCGGGGATAGTGGAAACTGAGAAGCCGAGATACTTTTCTAGGCTCTTAGCTGTGTCGGCGGGTAATCCAGCGGGGACTTTGCGAAGGCCGTCTTTGTCGTCACAGAAAGCAATCAGTTCGGAGTTGCAGTTTAGATTTTTGAGTGCTAGGGTAACGGCGTAGCTTCGTGATGCATCGCCTAAGCTACCGATATGGGGGAACCCCGAGGCGCCCAATCCCATTTCTGTGCGGATTTTGCTCATATCACGGTTGAGGGATTGTTCACGTTCGATGACTTTTTTAGCCATCATATCGTACCAGGTGCCCATGCCGACAATTTCTTCACTCATAACTTTACCTCTACAGTCAGTTGGAAGAAGATGTAGAAAAATGTTTAGAGCAAAAATGACCTTAAGGGGCATCGGGTTTCTATGGCTACCGGTTTGTAGATGTGTTTCATAGAACGTTTCCAGTGTTATTTTTTATTTCCATATCGTTAATGATGCTATTTTGCCAATTGTACATAATGAACTGGCAGTGGAATTTCTGATGAAGGAATAGGGACGCTTAAAAAGGGCTTGAGGAAGCTTCCTGAAACTAAAATATAGAGGTTTTGATATCATGGCTTCTTTTTTTGCGTTTTTGCCATAAATCGCTCTGTTTCAATAATCAAACGAGTGTGTTTTCCATTTCCAATTTCAACTGAACCGTCAGTTGCAGTCACCTTAAACTCAATCTTATGCCCAAAAACATACTCAATGGTTGCTGTTGCGGTTATTTCTATACCGACAGGATAGCCGTAGTATGCGATACTTTGATGCTCGTTCCAACCGAAGTTTGTCCAGGTTCAAGCCCATCAGAGAGGCATTCGCAAGCCGCATGCTCCATCAATGCAATCATCATCGGCGTGGCAAACACATCAAGACTTCCACGCCGGATTGCTTTTGCTGTGTTGGCATCTGTAACGGTTGTGCTAACAGATGCCGTCTTTCCGAGAGCTCTATTTGATTTTATAACACCACCCTGTATGGCAAGAACCACAGCAACAATATGTTTACACAGACAACGGCCATCACATCCAACACCACAATCACAGAAATGGCGGTCAAAATCACACCATCCCGCGTGAACAAAAGAGAAACAACTTTATCCGCAACATGAAAGAAATAATAGCCCTCAGCCTGATGGCTAAACTTCACCGCCTCGGCGGCATAAAGTTTCATGCCGCTCTTTTGGAGTTGACTTCATGTAATCTACTTTCAAGCGTTGTCATCGTGATGGATATTTTTTTTATCAGACATACAGATACCTTTTTTAGCGGTAATTAACAACTCCACTTAATCGTAGCTGGTTTGGGTTCATTCTCCACCGCCACCACCTGAAGTGCATTTTGCATTTTTGTACATTCCCCTGCTGCAACACTGGTAAGTGTAGCCCAATCAGCGTTCGCGCCCAGTTTATCGTAGGCAACAGCAAGCGCGCCATACAGTACAAGCCCAAGCGAGTGAGTGGGTGTATGTATTGACGCCGCAACTTGTCCACATGTTCTGGCAGCGGCTTGCGCCGCTGGATTGTCTTTGGCTTCGCGCGCGGCAACGTGGCATTCGTTTAAAATTATATTTTTCACATAGGACAACTTTACATCGCCGGCCAGCCATTCATCAGCAGCATCAAGCGCGTTTTTTGGTCTTGGGTCATTTGGATACGCCTTTTCATAAATTGAGAGGATATAGGTCCGTGTATAATCGATGCACCAATGGGCAAGAGTCGTTTTATTTTGTGTTTCAATCAAACGTATAAGTGACTGCAAATAGGGTACGTTTGTGACAGTTAGCATTTTTCGGTGTTTCTTTATTTTAACCATTCCTATATTTTCTGTATGGTCACCTGGACAGTATCGCCGGGGTGCTTGCCGATTTTTGTTCGGATATGTTTCAATACACCAATAATGTAACAAATTGAGCCGTCAGGGTTTTTCACACCCATATTGACTATGTTGCCATCATAGGACTCGCCGTCAAAAGTGGCGTGAACCTTGATACGTCCCTTACCAAACTCAGTGCGAAGGTCATAAGGGAATGCTACAAATGCACCACCTTTATCAGCGGATCTAAGGATGGTGGCATATTTGTAGACTTTTGGTTTCATCTCTGCCTCCAGTTGTTCCACTCGCCAGCGGGTGATGTCCGCAATCAAATCATAAGGAATGGGCTTGTCCAGCGGCAACTGTATGGTACCTTTGGCGGTTTTATACTCCGTTAAGCGGTTTGCGAAAACCGTAGTCGCTTCACCGCCGGGATATACACCGATGTGCTCTTTGAAAGCAGCGAAATGGATGAGGTTTTTGTCCTGCCAAAAGGTTGGCATCTGCCAAGATATTGTCTCAGTTGCATTCGGCGCGATAGTGTGGATAGTTTCACGGATTTTTTGCAAGATGGGTTGTACATCTTTTGTCTGTTCAGAGATATACTGGTTGATGGTATCTATTTTACCGCAAAAATGATTCGGGTTTTCCGTACGGAATGTACGCTGGCACTTTGGACATTGCCACATGGTTTTCTATCACTCTATTCTGATGCACCCATTTGTTTCTCAATCAGTGTCAACGCCAGCCACAGAGCCTTAACGCTCAGATCAGCAACTTTTCTGTGACTCAACAGTTTCTTGACCTTGAAATTTTGTATTATGGCACGTAAGGAAGGCGTGAGGGCTATTTATTCAGCTTCAATTGTTTAAAAAGGCTATAGAATAGTCATAGTTAAAGATTGGTATTTGATGTAGAGATGAAAGTCACTGTTCGACTTCAATTCTACTATGAAAAACAGAAAGTTTGAGTAAAACTAAAATTAAATTAAGACAACAGCAAGGGAGGTGTTATTATGGCAGGATATACTATGCAATTTGTAGCAGAATTAAAAGACTATAAACCACGTATTTGGCGAAGATTTCAGATAAGCAGTAACGCGGATTTAGAAGATTTTTGCTATGTCCTTATGAAGATGTTTCGTATGGAGGGCTACCACTTATTTGAGTTCAAAATAAAAGGCGGTCGGTATACTTTGCCGTTGCCGGATGATGTGGATGTTTGGGATGAACCTGCCAAAAAGCTAAGAGGGGCGGCTATTAGAAAATTGTTCACAAAAGAAGGGGATAGCGGTGAGTTGTGGTATGATTTTGGAGATTGTTGGTATGTTAATGTGAAACTGGAAGTATTAAAGGTGGCTGAAATAATTTCTGCAGATGAGTTGCCACGCGTAATCAAGGGTAAAGGGTTTGGTATTGTAGAAGATTGCGGTGGAATTTGGGGTCTGGAAGAGATAGCGGAAGGGTTGAAAACTGGAAAAGGTGAAGACTGGGAAAATCGGAAAAGTTGGCTTGAAGATATATGCCCCGAAGTCTTAGAGAAAGGAATGGATTTCTTTGATATTGATAAAATAAATACACTATTTAAGGGGGCTATGTAGAGGGCTCTAAACTGCAAATGTAAGTGACAGACATACATCAGCCCTACATTGAACACCTCTTGTTTGTATTCAGCTCTCAGAGGAATACAGCGTTATATTGAGGCGAACATACGCAAACAGGCCTTCAATAATGTTTGTTGAACAAAAACAGCAAAAAAACTAAATTTCATGAAAACGAGG
>JAIRTW010000037.1 GCA_031254875.1 Candidatus Bathycorpusculum termitum | reverse complement strand
CAAGTAATTCATCACAAACGATACAACTGATTTCCCAAGCGCCCTCAGCAGTACAAGTGGCCTCAAGAGTAATTACTTTCTCACCCTCTATATGACCAAGAACATCAATTACCCCTTCGAGTCTCAGCACTCCACGGTCATCAACAAGAATAGTATTCGCGTCAGTTACGCCAATTAACCTAAAAAATTCAACCCCGTTCTCACGTACTAATGCATTATTACTTGTTAATGTAACATCTGCGTTATGAGAAATAGTAAGTGCCGTTTCAGTTAGGGTAATATCGTTTTCTAAGACAATAACAACCGGCACACCACTCTCCGCGGCAGTGCTAACAGCAGACCTAAGCATATCCGGATCCTTAACAGAAACAACATTGAATTCGGCACCTTGTGCCGTCAACACACAAGGCGTTGAAGAAAACAACAACACAAACAGTAAAGAAACAAATAACAAACTTGTACGGAAATTAGATAACTTAAATTTGAATTTTTTAATATTCCTGTCCATATAAATGCTTCCCAAACAGGCAGTACTGGAACGTTGCTGTACATATAAGCGGTCACATGTATGCCATCACACTACACACATAAAATCCATTAAAGCACCAAAACACTATCAGACTCAAACACCCAAAAACCAAAGTTAATCGGTTAATTTTAGATTCTGGTTTCTTTTCTTTAGACAGCCAGCATACAGGTGAAGGATTTAGTTATGCATATTCATAGATTCTTCTTGGTTGCTTCCCGTTGGCATTCTTCCAGCAATCCATTATTTGAGGTTTAGTGCATCTCCATTTTGTTCATCTCACCTTTATCGGTTTAAATAACACGATTTTTTATGGATAAAGAATGTGTTTGCTTTAGAGCAAAATAGAAATGTGCCGGTATACATTACGTTTCAGATAACTTATGGATAAGCCTGATTATCTCATGTGGAGCCGTAAATACGACAAAGCCTACGGCTGGCAGGCGCAACGAGAACGTGAATTAGGTGCAAAATTCCGGAAAAACAAGGCGCTTAGTGTGAAGGATCTCGCGTTGGTGGTGGAGTGGAAATTTAAAGCGGAACCAGAAAAGTTACAACGTGTCCAGGAGCTTGTCATACGCAACACCGAAGAAAAAGTCCAACGCATAACCAGCCAAAGCCTAAGTCTTCCAAACGCCGACGACCTCTATCGCATTAACTGCCTAACAACATTGGAGGGTATTTCGCCGGTACTCGCCAGCATTATCTTAACCTTCTTTGACCCTGTCCGTTATGGTATTTTCGACCACGCCTCTTGGAGGGGCTTGTTGGGCAACGCACCGCCGGGACTCTACACGCCACAGAATTATCTGCGTCTTCTATCGGCCCTGCGTAAAACCTCCGCCAAACACAACCTCGACGTCCGAACTATCGATAAAGCGTTCTACAGAAAAACCCAAGACGAGGCAACTTAGCGGGCCATTACCCAAGGACTGAGTGCATCCGCCGCCCAGGTATACCTAAACCAACCTCAAACTGTACTGTAGCCTGCTTTTATAGTTCCAAATCAGCCTGCTACTTGGTCATAAAAATAAAAAATGTTTCTAACAAGGTCTCTGAGATGTCCCCGTCATTTTAGATGAAGAACCTATTGAACTTGCGTTTAGGATCATCACAAAAAAGAGAGAGAAGAGGGTTATTTGACTGCTGACTGCATCCGTTTAGCTAAAGCGTAGACTATTGGAACTAGAACAATTGCTAGTGCGATTGCAAAGCCCCATGCGATTGTGCCGATTATGCTAGTTACTCCGGTAAACGTGGAAAAGATTGCGCCTGTACCGATAAGCAGGAAGATGGTGTAGAGGATGAATTTTGCGTAGCCTGCGATGGGGAGGAATTCTTCATGTTCAGTGGTTATTGATTTAATCAGTCCGTCTGTTAGGATTATGCCTACACCTATGATAACAAAGCCGATGATGAGTGAGTACACTAAGCCTCCGGCGGTGAACAGCAATAGGTCAAAGGCGATGTTTAGGATTATGGCAATAAGTCCGATGAACAAGAGGTTTTTGAGCATATCAGCGATTTCGACTTTACTGGATCCAAACATAGGCCGGATTATGCGTCCCACAAGCTGAGCTAAGAAATCCACAAGTACGATGCCTAAGACTATGACAAGGATGCCGCCTATGAGCCTTGGAAGATATGCTGCGATCTGTGCTATGAATGTCCCTGCGGCTCCGGGGATGTCTAGCAATCCGACTGCTATAGTTATGGCTAAGACTATGATGAAAGCATAGAGGAGGCCCCCGACAAAGTTGGATAAATCGAATCCTGAGCCTTTTAGTGTTCGACCTATTTCGCTCCTATCAAAGTTCCGTTCTACTGTCCGGTTGACTATTTTGTTAACTATTTTACCCACGAACCAGCCTACGACGATTCCAATGGCGATTATGATGATTGCGCCGATTATGCTTGGCAGTGCTGATGCAATTGTAGCGAAGAAGCTGTCAAATGTTTCCTGTAACGTCAACATTGCTATTATTAAAGAAAGCAATAAAGACACCAAGTTATAGCTTGGTGGTTGACTTATAAAAACTTTTTTCATGTTCTAAGGCTTTATTATGCAATAATAATACTTTTAATGATTTGAGATAGAAATAATCCACATTTTCTGTTTTAAAATATCTCGACGTTAAACAGCCGGTTTTTTGTGTCTATTTATTCTGAGAGTATTTTTATATAGTCCCAAATTTTATCACCGACGTAATTCAAGACTTTAACAACCGGACCCTTCTCAGTCTGCCGTGCAACATCTGCATCCATGATGCTCTCGCCTATCGCCAACGCTTTCCCATGTTTTATATCAGTAACCAAAACTAAATCCCCCGCCGCAAACTCGCCCTCCACACGGACAATGCCGGGAGCCATAACTGTCGCACCCTTACACACATAGGGAACTGCACCCATGTCCACGACGATTTTAGGGGCTTTAGCGGTGAACTCAGCAAAGAGCAGTGTCGGCAAGATGCGATCACCACTTTTATATAGGATTGGCCTTCCGGAGATGAGATAGATTAAGCCCACATCAGATTCGACAATTTCCACGCCTGCTTTAGCACCAAACAGCTCGTCAAAGTTGAGTTTGAGTTTATGCTGAGCAGACTCTATGATCTGTTTAGCATCTTTGGCTTTGAGGGGATATCGGCGCTGTTTTGTGGGCATAAACATCTGCTTATGTGCGTACATAGAGTTATTTAGTTTTTTCCTGATCTGTTTTTGGTTTTCGGCGTAAATACTTCTCAGCTAGTTTGCTAATGTCGACTTTAAGCAAGATGATGGTAAAGATGACGGTCAATACTATGGAGATAGCGATTATGGCTTCTGAACTCATAAAATCACCAAAGATGTCTATGGCAAATCCACCTAAGAACGCCCCCATAATTCCGATTGCGAATTTTCCCAGGAAGTAAGCGACGAAAAACTTTGCGGGTTTGTACTTCATGAGTCCCAGCGATATAACGATTGGTTCGTCAGGAATCGGCGTCGCCGCTGTAACGAAAAGCAACAGAAAAGCCCAACGCTTAATTTTTGCAGCGTCTGCATCAAGTTTCTGCCGTCTTTTTTCGGCAAGTTTTCCACTTATAAAGAAAGTAACCATGTAGTGGACGCCTTTGGCTAAAGTGGAACCCAGAGCGATGAAGCCGCCGACGAATATGAGCGTGAGGGGATCAGCATTGCCTAAGCCTATAGCGGCTGTGGATGCAATTAGCAGATTTGAAGGACCGGCAAACGGTATCAGATTTAAGCTAAAGGACATCACAAAGATTATTATAAAATCTATCGGTGTCGCCATTGGCCGTTCACCCGCATTGTGCCAGATGAAGTATAAACACGCTTATAAGTGCAAGCTAGAAAATAGCAAGGCTAGTTTTATGATGAAACAGAACAATCAGCATCTTTAGAACATACAAATAAGGATAGCGACAAGTAGACGATTTGCAACGGAAGTCAGAGGACGTGTACTATAGTTTGGAGCAACCTCAGTGGACGTAGAGTCGGTTTTGACATGGGATTAGGGAAGGCAACTAAAGTATACCGTTTCTTTTTTTCACATCTTGTGGTTAGGAGGTGCTGTTTTAAAGAAGTCCAGGCGTATTCGCTTGCCCATCACACGCTAGAGGGGTTGGTTAAGGTTTGATATTGGGTAGTGTTTTTTGAACGGCTCGATTAGTGAGGGGGTGAAATTTCAATGAGTTCTATATTTTAATCCGTGGGCATATATGGTGAAAAATTCAATACTGAGCAACAACTGAACTTATGCCTGTTTAGGGTTGCTTGTATAAGAAGGCAGTTTGTTTTTCTGTCGCCGGGTCCAGATGTATCTTTGGAATGGGCCACAACCTGTCCAACAGTTAATCCCCATTATGACTATGAGATAGGTTTAAATGTTGAGAGATAAAGTATAGAAGAGATAAAATCACAAGAGGATTCCAAAATGAGCGAAATGACAACCGAAATCCTTGAACAGAACCTCAGCAAAATTGTGTTGGTCCGCCTAAAAGGCGGCAAAAGCCTCAGAGGCAGACTCAAGGGATTCGATCAGCATCTAAACTTGGTTTTAGAAGAGACCGAAGACACTACTGCCGTTGAAGATCAAAAGAAGTTAGGACTCATCATCGTTCGCGGAGATAACGTAGTCCTTATTTCGCCCCCGCCTAGGTGAGTTAGATGGGCAAGGGTACTCCTTCAATGGGCAAACGCATGGGGCGTGTTGTCCATATAAAATGTCGTCGATGCGGCAGACGTGCATACCACGTACGTCACAAACGTTGTAGTGCATGCGGCTATGGCGCTCAAGCCACCATGAGACGCTACAACTGGCGGACTAAAACTCTGCAACGCGCAAGAGTTGCAACCGTCCGCTAAACAACATTTTTCAACTTAATTTTAAGTTCAATTTGCAATTATTTTGACAAAATTACAGCGCATATCCTAAAAACGTTAGGAGATGAAATATAAACCACAGCAAGAAAGAAAAAGATGTTTATTCAGATGTTATAGTAGCCCTTGTCAACTTTTACGAAAATCAATGGTCCTCGGCTCCGCGCCATTTCACGGGCTTTGCGCAGGGTATTGTTTAGGGCAACAAACACTCTTTCGGTTTCGTTTAGATTTTGGGTGCAGTTTTCGCCCAATTCTAACTTGAGAAGATTTTCTGCGAGGATTTCTGTTCCACAGATTTCACCGTTTTTGATAAGCGTTGCAACGATTAGTTCTTGGAATTCCTGTTTACACTCAATATTTTGCCACAGAGGTTCGGCGGTATTGATGGTTTTGGTCATCTGGTTCAATCGATTAGCACTCTGGTTACCGATAAGTAACTTTACCCGTTCTTTCCATTTCTTAAACCAGATGTTGCACCAAATTGCCAAAAACGCAGCTAATTCCTCAGGGCTTTCTTTGATAAGTGTCTCCAGCCGCTCAACCATTTCACATTGGCTTGCTTCTTGCCCCATCAAGTTCCACCTGAATTTAAGGTAGTTCGTAAAATCCTGGCAGGCTATCTGCAACACCTTGCGGTCTGAACCCATTATATCTAGGGCTGGATCGGCTTCTTTGAGTTTTTCCCCTATCATGATTTCAACAAAGCTCATTATGATTCCCGCTGAACCCTCTCCATCATCATGTAGATTGGTTTTAATTAAACTTATTTAAAACGCCTATAACTGCCTTAGGCTAAAAACCGCAATATATCGGATTGATATAACGTCAAAATAGTTATTCTATGTGCTCGGGCAACAGGGTGATGTCGGGTAACATTAGATCCGGCTGTTCTTTAGATAGTTCCTCGCATCCATAGAGCCCCGAGAGTACCGCTACTGTGCGTGAACCTGCCGCTTTCCCCGCCCGCATATCGTTAACTGAGTCGCCTGCGATGATACAGTCACACATCTTTAAGTCCAAGGTTTTGACACACCAGTTTAATGCTTCAGGTGAAGGCTTAGGCTTTGTTGTGTCCAGCGCAGTTACAATCAAGGCGAAGTATTGAGAGACACCCAAATAGTCGAGTTCTTTTTGGATAACTTGGTTGGGGACATGACGCATAGTGATTAAGGTCAGTTTAGCTTTCTCTGCAAGACCCTCAAGCGTCAAAGCCACGTTAGGTAAAAGTTTGACATACCTCTCTGTGGCAGCATAGAAGGCTTTTAGGTATATAGGCATGAATTGTTCTGCACAACCACCGGTGAGATCGTTGATGCTTTGGCGCTGTTCGATGCGGCGGGGAATTTCCAGCATTATTTGAGCGGATGGCACCTCTTTGCCAAGGGTGTGGAAGCTGATTTTGGCAGCTTCTATGTATGCGGCGGTAGAGTCTACGAGTGTACCGTCTAAATCTAGAAATATCCCTTTTGCTTTCAACTTGTCTGGTTGCATCGGATTGTTTTGGGGTTCTTGTTTCTTAAAGGTTCCCCTCAGTTTGTGGGCCGTGATCTAACTACAACTATAGTGACTATATAGATTATTAAGAGCATATCTATAGGTGGCGCTGGTGTATTCACTCTTGAACAAGTGGAGATAAACTATATGTTATCAAGAGACTGTGATGGATGCTCCAAACTAAAAGAGTGTAGCATACGCTACTACAAAGCCAGAGTAGGTGACAAAGTCTACTGTCCAGATGGCACAGCCCACCTGATTGACAGTTCAAGTATTGCCCCAAACAAAGAGATAATCCGCCTCGTACTAGCAACCCAATAATCAAAACATAAACCCGCAACCTGCGGGCTTAAATTTTTTTGTTTCAGCGTTCAAGCTATGATGTTGCATGGATCCTCTTTTCATAAACAACTTGTTGGACTAAAGAAAAAAGTGCGGATTAGCTTAGGACGGATTCAACGTTTAAGTTAAGCACCACTTCTGAGATATCGCTTGCATACTCCGCAGTGCGCCTGACACTCTCGATAAGCAACCTCAAGTTAACGACTTCTTCAACCTTTACATTTTGAGAGCAAAGAACTGCTTCTTTTTCAAATTGATGCACCTGCTCCAGTTGTTCAATCACACGCTCTGCTATGTGGAAATCATGCCTAAACAGGGCCTCCATGGAATGCTCAAACATCGTGTTAGCTAACGCACTTAGCTGAGTAATTTTGTTCAGTAAGTCCTCGTTAACGGTTTCTTTTAAGAGCAACGTATTTTCAGCAATTTTTGTGGCATGGTCAGCACTGCGTTCAACAGATTTAGCGATAAGCCTATAGCCTAAACAGTCTCTTTGGCTATTCAATCCGATTTCTTTGACGACTCTTTGATTAGAAACCGCCAACTTTAACAACCGCACTATATAGAGACTGAAGCGGTTGACCTCGCGGTCTGTTTCGATGACTGCTTTTGCGCTGGAATGATCGAGTTTTCTAAGTGATTGCATGGCGTCTTTATGCATCGACGATGCAATTATTGCCATGCGACTCAAAGCGTTTTGCACAGTAAGCTCAGGATAATTCAGCAACACCTGAAGTGTCAAGTCCGTGGAGGTATCTGTGACTATTTCCGTGCCGACAAGATAGTGCCTAGCAAAAGTTTTAAGGTGGTTTCTAAGTTTTGAGGATAGAACTTTTTGGCTTTGTGCCCTGACATGAATTATGTTGTAGCCACTTAGGTATGCAGAGATGGCTGTTCTCATGATAGCGTCAGGGTTGTCGTTTGGGGTAACTTTGATGAATGCTTCATCTTGCTTTCCTTTCTGGGGGAGACTGGTGGGGGATATAGATAGTGAGCCATCATCTTCTTCGCGTACAATCATGGAGCTACCGCGTTTGAGCTCATTTTTGGTTGCCCAGTCTTTGGGCAGAGAAAGGATAAAGGTTGATCCGCCGGTAACTTGTAGTTTACGTTGCCCTTCGTTTAGTTTTTCTGCTTCTTTGGTTGTCAAGCTTGATTCCAAGTTATTCTTTGGTATTTTATCATTATATTAGTTATATCTATATAGACTATAAATTTTATGGAGAGTTCCTATATAATAGCAGAAGGTAAATACAAAACTCTGAGGGTAAAAAATACATGAAAGCGACCTACATGATAGGAATTGCAGTTATTGTAATAATAATCGGCTCAGTAGCTGCATACACTTACCTATCGGCGCCAACCATATCAATCAAAGCTTCCGGCGCAACCTTCCCACAACCCTTCCTAACCGCCACAATCATCGAATATGACCTAATAAAGCCTAATGTACAAATTAACTATCAAGGGGGAGGTAGCGGCAGAGGCGTCAGTGACTTAACAAAAAAAATCGTTGACTTCGCATGTTCCGATGCGCCTCTAACCAGCGCGCAGAGAACAACCGCTCCAGATATACTCCACATCCCAGAAACCATCGGTGCAATCACAGTAGCCTACAACATACCCGGCATCGATTCAGGCCTAAAACTCACCGGCCCAATAATAGCCGACATCTTTTTAGGAACAATAAAAACTTGGGACGACCCCACCATAACAGCAATCAACCCCGATTTGACTCTACCACACCACGACATAGTTGTTGTCCACAGAGCAGATGGCTCAGGGACAACCAACTGGTTCACAAAATACCTCTCACTAGTTAGCGACACCTGGAAGACACAAATCGGAGCAAACACCAACGTTGAATGGCCAGTCGGAATAGGCCAAAGCGGCAACTCAGGCGTAGCAGCCACAATCACTACAACAAACTATGCAATCGGCTACATCGAACTATCATATGTACTAGAGAACAATGTTCCAGTTGCCGCAATCAAAAACCCCGCAGGCAACTTTATTCAGCCAACACTTGAAGCCACAACTACCGCAGCTCAAGCGCTACCATCTCCACTACCCTTAGGAAGTGACAGCTGGGAAGACCTCGCCATACTCAACACCAACGGCGATCAAGCATACCCCATAGTCACTCCGACCTACATACTCATCTACAAAGACCTCGGCGTAATCAACGGAATGACTATGGAGAAAGCAACAGCAATCGTTCAATACATCTGGTATGTTGTACATGATGGCCAGCAACTGGGTTCTGCACTACAGTATGCACCACTACCAGCGAATATGGTACAGACCAACGAAAAAACGCTGAACTCAATAACATTCAACGGCGAAGCAGTACCTACACACTAAACGAACGTGAAAATATGCACTATATCTATTATAGCCAAAACCTTTTTTTTCTTTGCACCTTTAGTTCAGGCAGATCCGCATGATCAAGCTAACCGGCGACAATATCTTCAAGGTCTTAGTTGCAGTAATCGCCGCATCAGCCATAGTTATATTGTTACTTAACACTTACGTCCTTATCACTGGCTCAGCAAACGTTTTTGCTACATCAGGATTTGGGTTTATATCTGGAAGAAACTGGAATTTCGACATACCATCGTTTGGCGTCTTGCCCGCCATCCTTGGAACGCTTATAACCTCAGGCATTGCCCTACTGGTAGGGGTCCCCCTGAGTTTAGGCATCGCCATCTTTATCGTAGAGATGGCCCCTAGAGCCATACGCGTGCCCTTCTCCTACCTTGTAGAAATGTTAGCAGCCGTTCCCAGTGTAATTTATGGTCTTTGGGGCATGCTTGTGCTACGCTTCTGGGTTCTAGACTACATCGAGACACCCCTAAACACTCATCTGGGCTGGTTCCCCCTATTTAGCGGAACCCCCACCGGCTATGGCTTCCTCACCGCCGGACTCATCCTTGCCATCATGATCATTCCAACCGTAGCTTCGGTCTCAAGAGAAGTCATCAGCGCAGTACCAAACTCTATTAGAGAAGCTGCCTACGGTATCGGTGCTACAAAATGGGAAGTTATTCGCCACTGGGTCCTCAGCTATGGACGCTCCGGCATATTTGGCGCTATAATTTTGGGTCTAGGCAGAGCGATAGGTGAAACTATGGCAGTAACTATGGTTATAGGCAATGCTTCTGGAGCCAGCGGTATGCCGGTTTCACTTTTTCAGACGGGCCAGACTTTGCCTTCTCTGATTGCTGGCGGCTTCTTTGATTCACAGACAGCTCTTCTGAGCTCTGCATATATAGGCGCGGGGTTGGTTCTGCTCGCAATCAGTTTACTCATAAACGTAGCAGCACATGTTATGATGACTCGTGTTCTAAAAGTTAAAGGAGGCGCCGTCGAGTAACGTTGGTTAACCTGTTTGAGAAGTTAAACCTCCACAGTTACCGTCTTCGTAAGTTTAAAAACAAATTCTTCTATATACTCTGCCTAATCTGTGTTATAATAGCCATTGTTCCTCTGCTAAGCATCCTCTTTGAGGTCATAGTGCGAGGTGCCCCTGCTATAAACCTACAGTTCTTAACTGGAAAAGGCCTGCGCGGCGGCATCGGACCCGCTATACAGGGAACAATGATACTGATAGGGTTAACAGGCGCTATCGGTATCCCGATTGGCGTATTGACTGGCGTATACCTTGCCGAATACGGAACTAACAAATATGCCTCCTGGATACGGTCCATCAACAACATACTAACCGGGTTCCCCTCCATAATTGTAGGCATCACCGCTTACAGCCTAATCGTTGTTGGCTTAATAGGCGGATTTTCACCGATCGCAGGAGCGGTGGCATTATCATTTATACTGATTCCCATCGTAGCAAGAACCACAGAGGAGTCACTCAAATTGGTTTCAAACAGCGTCCGTGAAGCTTCCATGGCATTGGGCATACACCGATGGCGAACAATCATCAGTGTTGTTTTGCCTTCAGCAAAAGGCGGCTTGATCACAGGTATCCTTCTGGGGGTAGCACGAATAGCTGGCGAAACCGCACCCATCCTGCTTACAATCATGGGCAGCAGCTTCTTCTTTGGAGGATTCAATGAGTCGATGGATGCATTACCGCTACGCATCTTCATTAATTCGCAGTTGCACACTCAAGCAGCACAAACTCAAGCGTGGGGCGCAGCGTTAGTGTTGATTTTAATAGTTTTAACTCTTAACATAGGCGTCAGATTAGCTAGCAGAGGTCGATACCACAACAAAGTTACAAGGTGAACGGAATGGATAATATAAAAATACAGAGTGTAAATTTAAACGCATGGTTTGGCACCAAGCAGGCATTAAAAGACATAAACCTCTCGATAAAAGCAAACGCTATCACTGCCATCATTGGACCGTCCGGATGTGGAAAATCTACATTTATTCGCACACTCAATAGAATGCATGAATTGACACCAACGGCTAAGATGTCAGGACAGATACTTCTTGACAGCCAAAATATCTATGATCCAATCGTGGA
The DNA here is from genome assembly GCA_031254875.1 of Candidatus Bathycorpusculum termitum. GTDB lineage: Archaea > Thermoproteota > Bathyarchaeia > Bathyarchaeales > Bathycorpusculaceae > Bathycorpusculum > Bathycorpusculum termitum. The sequence continues at coordinate 25,082 of JAIRTW010000037.1, read as the reverse complement.
TCCAGTGATGATTCGGCGCCGAGTTGGTATGGTTTTCCAGAAACCCAACCCCTTCCCCACCATGTCGATTTACGATAACGTTGCGGCGGGTTTAAAATTAACCGGCGCCCGCAAAGACAAGAACCTCGATGAAGTGGTTAAGTATAGCTTACAGCAGGCAACGCTTTGGGATGAAGTGAAAGACGATTTAAAAAAGCCAGGTACAAGCATTTCAGGCGGGCAACAACAGAGGCTATGCATTGCACGCGCTATTGCTTTGCAACCTGAAGTCATTTTGATGGATGAACCCACTTCAGCTTTGGACCCTATTGCGTCTGCTAAAATCGAGCGGCTGGTCGTGGAGTTAAAGAAGAACTACACAGTAGCTATCGTCACCCATAACATGCAACAGGCATCCCGCGTCTCCGACTACACCGCCTTTATGTATCTGGGCAACCTCATTGAATTCGGATCAACCAAAGATATCTTTGAGTCACCCAAAAACCAGTTAACAGAGAGATATATAACAGGAGAATTCGGATAGGAAAGGATATGAGCAGAATAATCGACCGGGGATTAGAAGAACAATCAGTACTGTTAATACGGATGGGCGAGTTAACCTACGAAGCCCTATCGTTGTCCATACGGGGTTATCTCGAGGGTAGAAACGTACAAACACAGGTAAAGGAAATGTCAGATGTACTCCTTGCCATGGCAGGGAAAGTGGAAGATAAAACGTTTGAGTTAATCGCCCGTTTCCAACCTGTCGCCTCAGACCTGCGGGCCATCAAATCTTATATGAAAATCGGTAACGACTTTGCCCGCTATGGTAGATATGCTCTAGACATATCTAGCATAAACGACCAGTTACGCGGCTTAAAGCAGTGTGAAACTTGGACACGGGACTACCTTGCCGAGATGGGCGACAAAGTCCTCTTCATGGTTAAAACCAGCATTGATGCCCTCCGCAAACATGATGTGATTCTCGCCAAAACCATCTCACCCATAGAACGCGAAGTCGACAAAATGTTTCTTGACTTCCTTAGCAAACTACTCGACCGAGAGGAAACCAGCAACAAATGCGTCGCCTCAAGCATACTGGCAATACGATACTTTGAGCGTATAGCCGACCACGCCGTCTACGTCTGCGAATCCATAGTCTATATCGTAACCGGCCAAAAAATCAGCTTAGATTAAGCTATTTGGACGCATAGGAATCTCAACGATAAAAGTTGTGCCCCTGTCCACCTGAGTTTCAAAGCGGATATTCCCACCCAACGCCTCTGCCAGTTTTTTCACCACCGCCAAGCCAAAACCCTGCCCCTTCGATTTTGTGGTAAATAACGGTTTGAAGATTTTATCTCTCACTTCATCGGAGATACCGGTTCCCGTGTCGGAGATAGTGACTATGACGAATTTGTCTCTTAGGGAGGTATGCACCGCTAATTCGCCGCCTTTGGTTTCCATGGCTTGTATGCCGTTGCGGATAAGGTTACTCAGTATGCGCTTGATAAATAGGGGGTCGGTTTTCAGCATCGGAAACGGCTTAACCGACGAGTAGCTAATATGAACGTTTTTGGGCACATCAAGCGTTAAACTGACGGCCCGGATGGTTTCTTCAAGACTGGTTTCGGCTATGCATGGAGTCAACGGCTTAGCGAAATCTTGGAGGTCAGCAACAATTTTGTTGATGTAGAGCGTTTGCTCCTCGACAGCATTGACGCATTCCATAAGACGCATCTTGACGTCTGTATCCGGAAACTCGCTGAGTTCATCTTTCGCCAAAAACAATTCACCGATGATGCTCTGCAGGGGATTGCGGATATCATGACCAATCATACCGGCTGTTTCCCCAATCGCGGCTAGTCGTTCGGCATTGTTGAGTTTCTCTGTGCGTATTCTGACAAGTTCTTCTAGCCGTTTAGTGTATTCTTCCATGGAAATCTGTGTTTTTTTGCGTTCGGTTATATCTCTAGCCAAAACAGAGATACCGTTACCGGTGGAGTACACTTCAATCTCAAAAAAGGTGCCGGCGCCTGCTTTAGGTAACTTGCTACTAAACGTCCGGGGATTCTTTGTTTTCATCACGTCACGGTAGATACCTGCAAATCTGCGGGAAATGCGGTTTTTTCCAAAAACACAAAAGAAATGTTTCCCTAAAGCATCAGCGCATTTTATGCCTGTGAATTTTTCAGTTGCCTTATTCCAATAGTTAAATTTTAAGCATGAATCCAATGCGAAGAAGGGGTCAGTTATGCTGTTGGCGAGTTTCTTATATTGTTTCTCGCTTACCCTAAGTGCCTGCTCGGTTTTTCTGCGGGCTGTGATATCTTTATTTATCATGGCTATATAGCCTTTTTCGGGGCAGTAAACGTTGGATGAAAACCACCGATCCAGCGGTTTACAGTATCCCTCAAGTATGACGCATTTACCTTTCCCGGTTTGGGCGACTTTACCGCAGAGTTTTACCCAATCTATACAGGTTTCTTTAAACCAGGGATACACTTCCGAGGCTTTCTTTCCAATTACGGGTATATCGCCTAATTTGGTTATGCGTCGGAAGGGTTTGTTTACGTCGCAGAAGATATAATCTACAGCATGGCCAGATTTGTCAAAGATTACTTTGCAGTAGGCAAAGCCGTCACTCATGTGTGTAAATAAGCCTTGATAGATGGTTTGGCTACGAGGCATTGGCTGTTCAACGGTGGTTTCGATATCGCTTTGTTTTTTTTGTGTAAGCAAGATCGTTTCTGTCATGGTGAGATTCTCTTTGTTCAACTTACGGTTTATAACCAGCAGTCAGCGCAACCCGTTTTGCTGTGCCGCTCAATTAAAGCTTATGATCGCTAGGTGTTTTTTAGCTTTTCTATAATATTTATATACGCACCGATGGCGCCCCTACCACAGCGATTATTAGGAACTACCGTCTACCTTCAGCAGGGACGATTTCATGTCTATAGACGCTCAAGACTTCAAGGTGCCAGCGGGGAAAACCATACGCCTCAAAAATTACGACTCAGGCTGGCTTCCAAAATGGGCCAAACAGGAAAAACGTAAAGACCTAAAACAGCAGGCCTTGGCTCTTCTTGAGGAAAACCGACAGAAACTCATAAGCGAACAAGAACTGCTCTGGGCAAGCGATACCTATGCCATGCTGATTATTCTGCAAGGTATGGACGCGGCAGGTAAAGACAGCACCATCCGCCATGTTATGTCCGGAGTTAACCCTCAGGGTTGCCGAGTTACCAGTTTCAAAACGCCCTCTACTGAAGAACTCAAGCATAATTTTTTGTGGCGCCACATAAAAGTGCTTCCTGAACGGGGTAGTATCGGCATCTTTAACCGCTCCTACTACGAGGACGTGCTGATTGTTAAGGTCCGCCCCGAGATCTTTGCCAAACAAAAGCTACCACCGATAAAGAATAAGGCACTGTTTTGGGAGCAACGCTACGAGGACATAAACCTCCTTGAACGCCATCTCACTCGAGGCGGAACCTTGGTTCTCAAATTTTATCTTCACATCTCAAAGAAAGAACAGAAAAAACGTTTGCTCAAACGCCTTGAAAATCCAGATAAAGCTTGGAAGTTTTCCCTAACCGATATTGAGGAACGGTCTAAATGGCCAGAGTACGAAAAAGTCTATGAGGAAATGCTAAACAAAACCAGTACAGAATGGGCACCATGGTATGTTGTGCCAGCAGACAGGAAATGGGTTGCACACGCGGTGATCTCAGATGTTATTACATCAGAGATTGAAAAACTGAACTTAAAGTATCCAGTGTTGAGTGAAACCCAAAAAGAGGCTCTGGCTAAAGCTAAAGCTGAACTGGAAAAAGAATAAGAACTCAGCTTATGGGTTGAGCGTTACTATACACTGTGCATTTAGTTGCTTCTCAAACGCACAGTAGAATGCTGACTGGTTCTGAACCACACTCCACTCTTCTAAGCTACAATCACTGTCTGAGTAGAACCTCAAAACAACTTGGTCTTTGCCGCCCTTAACAAACTCGGCCTTCTTAACCAGTCCGCAGTGACTTCGGTCAAGTTTTTCTGCAAGCCTCAAAAGCGTCGAAAGCACTGCAACAACTTCTTTGCTTTTTTCATCCATCCCCTCCTCGGCTTTTAAGACTTTTTTTGTGGGGAACTTTTTGCGGTGAAACCTTGCAATGTTTGCCATCAGCTGGATTTCTGTTTTGTCAAAACCTGGAAGCCCCGCGTTATTTATGATGTAATGAGAATGTATATGATGGTCATTAAAAGAGAGAAAGTCACCAACATCATGAAGAGACGCCGCATGTCTTAGCAGATCCCGCTCTCTCATACCCAGATGGTGGAGCTCTATTTTTTTAGCGCTGTCAAAGAGTTCCAGCGCTAATACCGCAACGGTTTCAGCGTGTTTCTCATCAAAGTTGCAGGACCGGCCCAGATGAAGGATGCTTTGGTTTCTCATAGGTTCCTTCTGGAGCTCCCGAAAACCCTCAAAAGTAGACAAGTACTCTACGAGAAGACCATCACGGAGTTCTCTGTGACTTATACGGATTTCTTCCAACCCAAATTTTTCCATGACCGTTTCTATGATTGCAGCACCCGCAACGATTATGTCAGCGCGCTCAGGGTTTATAGCAGGCACCTTTCTGCGCTCCTCAAGGGGCAACCAACATAGAACAGTCGCCAGTTTCTTGAGGTTTTTTCGGGTCAACACCAGCGCCTCATCACTGGAATCGGCTTTCTTAAATAGCTTATTTGCGATCTCAGCCAAGTTAATTATAGTACCCGAAGAACCCCACGCCACTCGGATGCCATACTCTAAAACGTGGGGTTTCACTACGTTGATTTGACTACAAGCATAATGCCTCATTTTCTTGTAGAGACTACTTTCTATGGGACCAGCCCAGCCTTCCCCAATTAACTGAGCGGTTAGCCGGATTGCACCTAAACGGAGACTACTGATATAGAAGCATTCATGCTGATTTCCGATGGCGATTTCAGTGCTACCACCGCCTAAATCAATAAAGAGCGCTTTTTTGGCACCGATATCTATACCACTGGAGACACCCAACCAGATAAGACGCGCCTCCTCCTCACCGGAGATTACTCTAACAGTTAAACCGGTTCTTGCTTTGAGATTTTTGAGAAACTCCGCTTGGTTGGCAGCTTCACGAATCGCTGAGGTCCCCACCGAGATGATTTCTACAGCACCATACGTTCGGGCTAAATCGACAAATTTTCCACAAACAAATATAGCGCGTTCCATCGCTCCGGGTTTTAGGATATGGTCCTTGAATTCACCCTCACCTAGACGAACAATCTCTTTTTCTCGGCTTATGGTGGTGTAGGAAAAATTGTGGTTAATTCTTGCCACCAAAAGGCGTATAGCGTTTGTGCCAATGTCAATGAATCCCACAACGTTTTCTGCATTTTTCACTGTTGATTCCATATCAACACCACTTTCTTTTTAAAAATTTTTTCAAACAAATCCTTCTTTTTATTGAACACCTGCAACTCCAGCAACAAATCCACCTCAGCGAGACATTCCACCGTTACCTTTTTTGCGCTGACCATAACACACAGCGTTTTAACGCAACTTTTATGTCGGTAATCAAGACTATCAGCTAAACGCAAAAGCGCAGCCAACACACAGATAGAATGCACCGATTTGTGGTCCAATGAGGCAAGGTTGTAGTGTTTGGGTTTAGGCAGGCCTTTGCGGTGATACCTTGCGATACTAGCGATAATTCTCCTCTCCTTTGAGGGAAAAGGCAACTGTGTGCTGTTTAGGATAAGTTGCATCGACTCCTTATGGTGCGGCCCACCATCCTTTGATAAGCCCACATCATGAAGCACAGCAGCACACTCAAGCCAGCAACGCTCCTGCTTGCCTAGTTTGTGAACGCCGACTAACTCGTCAAACAAGGCTAAAGCGAGACGGGTGACCTGCTGGTAATGTTTGATATCTGATTGAAGCCCCCCAGAAAACCGCTCGCAAGCCGCCACCGCGGCACCGCAGTTGGTTTTCAGCTCGGCTTTTTTGACTTTATCGTCTTTGACTACTGCGTCTATTGATACACCGCGGAAAAGCATCTGGGCAAAACTCTCCGGCAGACCACATTTGCGTAGGGCGTATGCGGCGTTTTCTACGTCATAGGGTAATCTGATTAGCTCTACTTTGAAGGGGTTAAAACTCAAAAGCGCATAAGCTGTCTGCGGATTTCCGTCGCTTGGTCTCCCGGTGCTTCCTGGATTCACAAAAACCGTTCCGTTCACTTCACGTTGGAACTGTATATGCGAATGGCCAACCACCACAATATCGGCATCTGCTATCTTTGCTAAACTCTGCATCTGTTCAGGGGGGGTGTCAGAATAGAGGTGTTCATCAATTGATTTGGGGCTTCCATGCACTATAAGAAGCCGTTTGCCCCCTGCCTCTAATCGAAGCTCTCGGGGCAACAAGGTCAGATAATTTTTAGATGCCTTGGAGAGCGATTTTTTGGTGTACTTGAAAGCTGTTTTCTTCTGGTTCTTCGCGTCGCTTCGGTTTTCTATCACCGCCACATCATAGTTGCCAGCGATGCTCAACACTTCTTTTTCGCAGAGCAACGAAACGACTTCATTGGGGCAGGCGCCAAATCCCACAGAATCTCCAGCGTTAACAAAAATTTCTGCCCCACGTATTTTGGCGTCTTGGAGGACTTTTTGCAATGCCTGTAGGTTAGCGTGAACATCAGATAGAACGGCGAGTTTAACATTAGGGTTGGTGAGGGATTGGCGAGTTTTTTCCGGCAATGCCGCCTGAATCCCCCGGTGGGATTTATCGGTGAATTGATCAAAGAGGCGATCTTTCATGGATTGATTCCAGCAATCTACAAACTGGCGGTAGTATTTCTTCCTTCTGTCCTGGATGTAGGCTTCGAAAATCTGTAGTGACTTATCGGAGACCATACGGGTTGGTTTTTTTGCAATTGTGAGTTTAGCGCGCTCCTGCAGTTTTCTACTGAACGGTGTTATGTAACCAAGCCAGACGTCGCAGTCATGCATTTCGCCTAATGTATCTTGAAAATCCTTGATCCGCTGAATTTCAGATTCAAGCTTGTTTTCGTAGAGCGAAGCAAAGCACTCCAGGGTGTAGCGAAGTTTTTTGGCGTAGATACGCATCTGGTGATGATGGAGCGTCTCATTTTCGAGGTAAACGTACGGTTTCATGGAGAGAAAGTCATTCAGCCTAAGGCTTATGTACCGGTGGGCTCTTTGAAGCACCTGTCCAGAATCAATGTTTGCATAATCATTTTGTTGCGCTGTTAAATCCTCACAGTGCTCTCTGATTTTAGCCAATGTTTGAGCGGCTTTGAGTTCTTCTAAACCGTTGACAACCGTCGCCTGTATATTTTTTCGACGATTTTTATGATCCTTTAGTAACGCATTCAATCCGGTTTTATCTGTAACGGTATCAAGTTTTTTTAGGTAACCCTCCACAAGGCTGATTTGAACATCGAGGTCTCTGGCTTGGGAAAGTAACCGTGTAACCTTTTTGATGTCGCGGCACCATGTTGTGTATTCTTTTTTGGAGAAGCATCCCTCAAAAAGCGTTAACACTGCGCTCAGCCGCCGGGAACCTACCCGCGTTTTATGCACATACTCTATATCTGGATTATCTATGACGCCAACAATTAAGTCATTATAGCCATCTAAAAGTTTTAGCAGGGTTTGGGCGCCGAAGCGGCAGTAACTGGAGTTAACTGTACACGGTTGGAAGGTAGGCTGCGTATTCATGCCAGATACCTCGGTTTTGGATTAGCCAGAACTGCGAGTTAATGCTTGCCTCACCAGGTTTAGGGGTGACTCTTTGGTAGTTACCGTCTGAGAGGAGTTTTCGGGCTTTAACGTTGTCTTTGAGGTGGATTTTAAGTATGTAATTAAAGATTTCTCGGCGTATCTGGGGATCGGGAACGCTGAAGAGAACCTCTACACGATCTTTGAGGTTACGAATCATCATATCGGAACTGCCGATTAAGAGTTCACTTTCGCCGCCGTTTTCAAAGTAGTAGATGCGGGCATGTTCCAAAAAGCGTCCGACGATGGAGATTACAGAGATGTTCTCGCTTACCGCCGTTATTCCGGGACATAGAACACACAGCGCTCTGACATTGAGCTCCACTTTAATTCCAGCCATAGACGCACGATAGAGAGCTTTGACGATGTCTTTATCCTCCAAATTGTTGAGTTTAAACGCCAAATACCCCTTGCCCGTCCTTTGGTGAACAGCAATTTCACGATCAATCCGCGATAAAAGTTCATTCTTAAGGCTTTTAGGTGATACCAGTAGATGCTTGAAGTCTTTTTCCTGCAACCCGTTGATTAGACTGTGGAAAAGCGCTTCGAGTTCTAAACCGACTTCGGGATTAGCTGTCAAGTAACCTATGTCACCGTAAATTTTAGCGGTTACCGCATTATAGTTGCCTGAACCAACATGCGAGTATCTCACCAACCCCGCCTTTTCCCGCCTGACTATGAGACAGAGTTTAGCGTGGACTTTAAAGTTGGGGAAATTATAAACTGTGACGACGCCGGCCTGTCTGAGCTTTGAAACCAGCAGGATATTGTTTTCCTCGTCAAACTTGGCCTTTAACTCGACAATAGCGGTTACTTTTTTGCCATTTTGCGCAGCTATCATAAGGGCATCCACGATGGAGGAATTTGCATCCATACGATACAGGGTAATGCAGATGTCTTCGACCAAGGGGTCTTGAGCAGCTTCCTTAAGTAAAGCAATGATTATCTCAAACCCGTCATAGGGATGATAGAGCACGATATCACGCTTAGTGATCGTGGTAAACAGACTTTTCTCAGGAGTCAGCAAGGGTAAAAGAGAGGGAAGAAATACTCTGTCTTTTAGGTCGGGGCGGGGGATTTTGTAGAGACGCCAAAGATCGACTAGCCCAAGCGGACCGTCAAATGTGAAAGTTAATGGGGCGGGCAAATTAAAATAATCCATTAAGGTTTTCCTCAAAGTGACAGGGGTCTGCATGTCAAATTCAAGTCTGCTGGGAAAACCAGTTTTTCTTTTTGTGAGCCCCTTCTTTATTGAACCCAAAAAATCTGAATCATCCATTATGATTTCTATTTCGCTATTGCGAGTTAGTCTAAACGGGTAAGCAGTTAAGCCTTGTGTGTTTGGGAATATTAAATCTAAACAGTTTATGATAAGATCTTCTATGAAAACAAAATTATGTTCGATTAGTTCACGGTAGGGGTTCTGGGGAATTTTTAGGAGCCTGCCAAACCTTGAGGGGAACCCCACAATTGAATGGAATTCCTTGGTTTTTGATTCTACGCATAGATAAACCTGCAGATTCTCGATTAACGACGCTTCAGATTCTTCTTTAAATATTTTTATCTGGGACAAAATAGTGGTTTTAAAGTAGTTCCGCAGGATATCTTTAGATTTTTCCGATACTTCGATGTATTTTAGAATTGTTATGTTCTCGCTGGCTAAAGCGGGCAGAAGCTCGTTTTTCCAGCAGACGGCATGCTTCTCAAGCAGGGGAGAAATCTCTGCGCTGACAGCCAAAACCTGATCTAGGGAGGTCATTCCATCCACTGACCGTTCTTTGGATTCTTTAGCTATCTTTTTAATCAGACGAGCCATCCTTGTCATAAAAAACTCGTCGAGGTTGCTTCCACAGATTGCTAGAAATTTGATACGTTCAAGCAATGGATGACACTCGTCTCGTGCTTCTTCAAGAATACGCGCATTGAACCTTATCCAGCTAAGCTCCCTGTTGAGATAGTAACTTGTGTCATCCAGTTTTTTTTCTTGAATAAGAGTGGATCTCTTCGTAGAGTAACTTGAGATGTTTGACACGAGTTTTCTTTCTTCCAGCTGTGTTTATGTTTTCGTGCACTATCATAAATAACTAAAGGTTTGGATGCCCAGTTTATAGATAAGGCCAAATAAAAGGTTCTTTTCGTAGCTTATAAGAGTGCCCTTCAGCACCTGCGCTTCCCCTGAAAACCTTTAACGACGACACTTTTCGCTTTTTTATTGAACAACCCTCGAATTCAAACAGCAACACCTTTTTGTTCATGGAAGTAACACACACTATCATTATTTGCAGGTAGCGGGTAAGGGCTTTGAAAATAAATTCTATAGACGGCAGTATAATATATAGGAACGATTAAATCAAGCGTCTTTCTTAATAAGGACTCATGAACTCGCTTACACTAAAAGAAAACGGCTTTGTTGACTTCCGTCCTCTAAAAGGACTCCAACTCAGCAATATCCCAGAAAATACAAATAGTGTCATAATCATAGCAGATACAACACTAATTGACAAATCAAAATCAGATATTCTCTACATCGGCAAAACCAAAAAACTCGCAAAAAGAATCTTTGGAGGCTACTTAGCAGGATACGGCAGTAAAACTACCCAAAAAATCCACGCTACTCTCTTCAATGAAGGTTACATCGAAAAAGCCGCCATAAGCTGGATACTGACCGACGACCCCAAAGCCACACAACAAGAACTGTTAGAAAAATATAAAAATGAACATGATAACTACCCCGCGTGGAACGTCGTAAAGAAAATAGACACCAAACCCCAAAAAAACACCAAAAAAGCCGCCAAACCCCAAAAAAACACCAAAAAAACAAAAACCCCAGTAATAGCCAAAACTGTAAAAAAAGTCATTAAAAAGCGAAAACCCAGTAGACAAAACTATAAAAAAACCACTTAAACCACCCCATACCATTTTTGTAAAGGGCGCGACTACATAAAACAAGCATAGTTACAAACTGCCAAAAATTACACCACACAGGCATCTCAACTATTCAAAACCATGTACTCTTTGCATGATGAGCACATAACGATACTCTTGGCCAGTGTTTTTAAAATTTTCAATACACTCAGTCTTTTTGGTGTCAACTAATAAAGTGAATGTTTGGACGAATATTTTTGTACGAACGGTTTCTGCGTTGATTTTTATCGCAACATTTTACCATAATCTCTGAGAGCAACTTCTCAGCCGATAAAAGACAGGTTGAGGTTTCAATAAGTATCAAACAAAGACGAAACAAGCGCCAACAAAGTCCCCCCTTTCTCAGCACACTTACCCGATAAAAATGATCAAAATATTCCTTAACAAATCCAAAATGATAGAAACAGGAAATAGCGATGGACCGCCACGGTTTGACGCCCAGACTCCGCCTGAATACCTCAAGTCCTACGCTCGTACCCGCACCCCTTTGAGCGCATGACGTCCAAACTTAGGTTGCTCTCTCCCGAGCCTAGCCGGGTTCGCCTGCTAAACAACGAAACAGCTTCCCTACGGAAACCGCCCGTTGACCGCCAGCCCCAAAGGACGGATAGTCACTGGTTCGGAAATGAAGATCCGAGCGGCCTTTGACGCCTCATCCGCAGATGTCAGCCCGTCATGTAGGGGATTTACGGTACAATGGACCCCTAACCCACCGCCTAAGATCCATCGCCGCAAATAGAGAGACATATCCAACTATAAAACTTATCCAAAAAAGAGATGGAAAATCAGAGTTTTGTCGCGGATTTTAATGCCATAGCAGATGTTTGAAGCTCTTGTAGAGCCGTTTTGAGATTTTGAGCATTGTTTTTGACGATGTTTATGAATGCGCTTCCCACGATCGTTGCATCCGCTCCCGCCGCGATGACCTGCTGAACATGTTCGGGTTTAGAGATGCCAAAGCCCACCGCCAGTGGAACTTTATCCGCTGTAAATGGCTGTACGTGCTTAATGAGTTGCATTGTTGAATCCGCTATGGATGTTTGGGTGCCTGTGACGCCGAAGCGTGATACCAAGTAGAGAAAGCCCGATGATGCATCGACGATTTTTCTGAGTCGTTCATTGGATGTGGCGGGTGTAGCCAGGAAAATCGTATCCAACCCTTGTGTTTTTGCGGCTTTTCGGTAGTCTCCAGCTTCTTCAAGGGGTAAATCAGGTACGATAAAGCCGTCTACACCGGCTACTTTGGCTTGACTAAGGAAGCTATCGACGCCATGGCGAAATACAGGGTTATAGTAAGTCATCACCACCAGGGGTATGTTATGTTCTGTTTTGATTTGCTCAGCGATGTCGAGCACTTTTAGAGGTGTAGTGCCGGCGTTGAGTGCGCGGAGGCTTGCTTCCTGGATGGTGGGTCCATCAGCGATGGGATCAGAAAACGGTAAGCCCAGTTCAAGGATGTCTATGCCTCCCCGAATTAATGCATCTGCAATTTTTGGGGTCTGTTCCGGCGTCGGGTCGCCTGCGGTGATGTAACCGATGAGCAGGCCTTCGCCGTTTGCTTTTGCCTTTTGAAACTTTTCTGATATGGCAGTCATATCTGTACACCTGTATACTTTGCGATTGTTTCTACGTCTTTGTCGCCTCGGCCTGAAAGTGTGACGACTATGGATTGATCTTTGCGCATTTGGGGCGCCAGTTTCACAGCATAAGCCACCGCATGTGAAGACTCAAGCGCGGGGAGAATGCCCTCGGTTTTGCAGAGCAACAAAAACGCATCAACGGCTTCTTTGTCGTTGGCATAAGCATACTCGGCGCGTTTGATGGTTTTTAGAAAGGAATGTTCGGGGCCGACTCCGGGATAATCGAGACCAGCTGAGATGCTTGTGGTGTTTTCAATTTGCCCGTTTTGGTCTTGGATAATGTAGGTGTACATGCCGTGGAAAATGCCTTCCTGCCCAGCGGCTAAGGTTGCGGCGTGTCTACCGGATTCGATACCTTCGCCTGCAGCTTCGACACCATAGAGTTTCACGTCTGTGTCATCTTCAAAGGGATAGAAGGTCCCCATAGCATTAGAACCGCCGCCTACGCACGCAACCAGCGCATCTGGCAATCTACCTGTTGCGGCCGTGAACTGTTGCTTGATTTCTTTGCCAATCACACTTTGGAAGTCTCGCACTATCATGGGGTATGGATGGGGTCCCATAGTAGAGCCAATGAGGTAGTAGGTAGATTCAAGCTTGGTCACCCAGTCACGGAATGCCTCGTTTATGGCGTCTTTGAGGGTTTTGGAACCGGACTCGACTGGGTGCACCTCAGCATCGAGAAGTTTCATACGGAAAACATTTAGACGCTGGCGTTCACAGTCATCTGTACCCATAAACACAATAGCTTTGAGCCCCAACACCGCGCATGCGATAGCGGTAGCAACGCCATGCTGCCCCGCACCGGTTTCAGCGATGACACGGGTTTTACCCATCCGCTTTGCCAACAACGCTTGCCCCAAGGTGTTGTTAATTTTGTGGGCACCCCCATGCGCGAGATCTTCACGCTTGAGATAGATTTTTGCTCCGCCCAGTTTGCGGGTGAGATTCTCAGCATAGTATAGCGGTGTGGGTCTACCGACAAATTCAACAAGATAATAATCGAGCTGCCGCTGGAACTCTGGATCAGCACGTGCCTGTACGTAGGCTTCTTCCAGTTCAGCTATGGCTTCCATGAGGATTTCAGGGACAAACCGTCCGCCGTACTTACCGTATTTCCCATCCAAGGGATAACTGCTTAACTTCATGCTTTAACAAACTCCCTAACTTTAGATTCAACATCGTCAGTTAACATGATACTTGAACCTATGAGAAAAGCGTCTGCACCGCAACCGCGCAAAAACTGCAGGTCACGAGAGGTTTGGATTCCGCTTTCACTTATAATTATTCGTTGGGGTTTTTTATGTTTTTCAAGAATCCGCTGGGTTGTAGCTAAGTTAATTTTTAGGGTGGCAAGATCGCGGTTGTTAATACCGATAAGATCTGCGTGGGTTCGATCTGCGAAGAGAAACTCGGATTCATTATGCGTTTCCAGCAAAACCTCCAACCCCCGAGCATGTGCATACGCTATGATTTCATGGAGGTCCATTTGGCCGTATCCCCGTTCAAAGAGAGCGTTGATCAAAAGAATAACATTGGCACCTATTTTTGCGGCGGCTTCAACTTGGATGGGACTAAGGATTATGTCTTTCATGAGTATGGGCAACTGCACAGCCTCACGAGTTTTAGTGAGCGTCTCTATGGAACCGTGAAAGTGTTTGGGTTCTGTTAGAACCGATATGCCAACTGCACCACCTCGCTGCATCGCTTGTGCAAGCTGTACGGCATTGATCTCTGCACGTATGATTCCCGCTGAGGGAGAGGCCGCTTTGATCTCAGTTATGACAGGGGTGGTTTTGCAGGTTTGAATTGCATCTTTTAGGCTGATCTTGGGATGTTTTGAGATCGATAGGTTTTGGTAGTATCCGCTCTCTATGGTGTCTTTCGCATCCCTAGCAAGGGTATCAAAGAAGTCGCTCATTGTTTTTCCTCCAGCATCTCAAGCGGCTCCAAATTGCCACCGGAGGCTCTAACCAGCTCTTTGAGCTTCCCGTATGCAACACCGCTTTCTATGGATTTGCGGGCTAATTCGATAGCTTCCTTGAAACTATCGGCTTTTCCTCCGATCAGGATTCCTGCGGCGCTGTTGACCAAAACAACATCGAGCTGGGCGTCAACGGCTTTGCCGTTTAAGATTCTAAACAGGATTTCTGCGTTCTCCTCAACTGAAGAACAATACAACTCGGATATTTCGGCTTTTTTGATTCCAAAATCGGAAGGAGAAAACTCGGTTTTAACGACACTCCCCTCCTTTAGGTGCGCGATGAGGGTTTTGCCCACAGTGGAAATTTCATCGAGTCCATCTAATCCATGCACAACCATCGCTTCGTCACAGTCCAGCTTCTGTAGAGCATAAGCTATTGGTGTAACCAGCTTTGAGTCGTAGACACCTAACAACTGTGCACTGGCGCATGCAGGGTTAGTCAGGGGTCCCAATAAGTTAAAGATAGTACGGATGCCGATTTCGTGTCGGGTTTCCGCGGCGTATTTCATGGCGGGGTGGAAGAGGGGCGCAAACATGAAACCCACGCCGATCTGCTCGATGATGGCCTCGACTGTTTGGGGTTTTAGTGTGAGGTTTAATCCCAGCTTTTCGAGTACATCGGCACTGCCGCTTTTACTGGTAACTGCACGGTTACCGTGTTTTGCCACCGGAATGCCTGTACCTGCGATGACAAATGCTGCGGTGGTGCTAACGTTGAATGTTTTGAGTTTGTCGCCGCCAGTGCCGCAGGTATCTACCAATCTGCCCTGTATTTTGGGGCGGATTTGGTGGCAGTGTCCCCGCATAACCGAGGCAAAAGCAAGGAGCTCTTCGACGGATTCGCCCCGCATGCGCAAGATTGTGAGAAACGCCGCCGTTTGTGCATTGGTGGCTTTTCCTGACATAACCTCTGTCATAACTGCACGTGACTCTTCATAGGTGAGGTTGGTGCCTTCGATGAGTTTTTGGATGCCTTCCCGAATCATGGTTTAGTCTCCAAGAAGTTTTTGATGATCACTTTTCCGTCTTCACAGATGATGCTTTCAGGATGGAATTGGACGCCATAGATGGGGTATTCCTTGTGGCGGACGCCCATGATTTCGCCGTCGTCGATGGTTTCGGCTGTGATTTGGAGGCAGTCTGGGAGGGAGCTGCGTTCGCCTGCCAGCGAGTGGTAGCGAGCGGCGTTGAAGGGGTTACGGACACCTCTAAAAAGGGCAGTTTCGTTGTGGTGTATGGCGCAGGTTTTGCCATGCATGAGTTTTTTGGCGTGAACAACTTTGCCGCCATAGACATGAATAATGCCTTGATGTCCCAAACAGACGCCCAAGGTGGGGATAGCTGGACTGAGGTTTAGCAGTATGGCTTTGCAGATACCGAAGAATTTATCGTCTTTGGGGTTGCCGGGTCCGGGCGAGATAACTATGTGATCAGGCTTTAGAGCGGTAGCTTCTTGGAGGGTTATTTGGTCATTTCGGTAAACTAACACTTCTGCGCCCTGTTCTCCAATGTATTGGACGAGGTTGTAGACAAAGCTGTCATAGTTGTCAATGATTAAGACCTTCATTGCTGTCTGCCTCCTATGGCATGCTCCAGTGCCTTCATCAGCGCTTTGGCTTTGTGATTGGTTTCAAGCCACTCTTTCTCAGGGTTGGAGTCGGCGACGATACCGGCGCCCGTCTGGATGTAGGCAGTGTTGCCTTCGGCGAAGAGGGTGCGTATGGTTATGGCAAAGTCGGCGTTGCCGTTACAGCTAAAGTAGCCCACGGCGCCGGCGTATGGTCCGCGTCGTGAGGGTTCGAGTTCTTCGATGATTTCCATGGCTCGAACTTTTGGTGCGCCCGAGACTGTGCCGGCTGGAAACACTGCTTTTAAGGCGTCAAAGCTTTCTAAGCCGTCTTGTAAGTCGCCCATCACTTGGGAGACTATGTGCTGAACATGGCTGAACTGGTGAATTTGCATAAATTCGGGTACACTTACGCTACCGTACCTGCTGATTCTGCCGATGTCGTTTCGTGCCAAATCGACCAACATGATGTGTTCAGCGTGTTCTTTGGGATCAGAGAGCAGTTCTTTGCCCAACCGCTGGTTCTCTTCAGGGTTTGGAGTATTGGGTACTGTACCGGCGATGGGGAATGTGATGACTTTATGGTTATCGACACGGACCAGCATTTCTGGACTTGCGCCAACGATTTGGCGGCTACCCGTTTTATAGTAGAACATATAGGGCGAAGGGTTAATTTGGCGCAGGCTCCTATAGAAGCTCAACAGGCTCCCACTGTACTGGAATTTGAAGCGCTTGGAAAGCACTACCTGAAAGATGTCCCCGTTGGTAACGTATTGTTTGGCTTTTTTGACAGCCTGTTCGAAATCTGCTTTTTGAGTGTCAGCCAGAGGTTCGGTATAGCTGAAGGGGGTCTCTTTTTTGGGGGGTTCTTTGAGCAACGCCTCGATTTCGCCAAGGCGGTTTTCGCTTCGGAAGTAATAATATGCCTGGTTGATTGTATGATCGAGTACGAAGCCATCTTCAAAAATGCCCAGCTCCATATCAGGAAAACCCAAGGGGTCAGGTTTGCAATTGGGCAAGTTTTCGATATAGCGGATGGCGTCATAGCTGATGTAGCCTAATGCGCCACCGACAAAACGAAAGTCCACCATGTCGTTTTGGTAGGGTAACAGTTGCTGATAGATAAGTTTGAGAGGGTCACAAGTTTGCTGTATGGTGGCTTCGCCGGTTTTGGTATTGGTGATGGTTACGGCGCCGTTTTTGGCGGTTATGGTGATTTTGGGGTCGAACCCTAAGAAGCTGTATTGTGCAAGTTTTTGGGGGCCCTCGATTGATTCGAGGAGATAGGCTGTTTGATATTTTTGGTGGAGTTTTGAATAAATTTCTATGGGATGGTCTGTGTAATTGAATTTAACATAGTTAAGCGGCTTGATAGCCGTGGTTTGCGTGCCAAATACGATTCCCCATTTATGCCATACTCCACTGGAGCGTAACAATACAATTATGTAATATTTAAGGCTTATTTGTACATTTATGTACAAATAAATTTGCAGTACCAAGGCGATAAATTGCAAGTAGATGATGCACGAAATGGCGGGTATCAAGAGGTTTCTGACGACAAAAAACGACTTTAATAACCACGTAGTTTTTTGGAGGTAACTACAAGAAGGGGCATAAAAGAGACTGACCCACCACCTTGAGGTGCTACTGTGTTGTATGTCCTGCCGCAGGCTGATTTGATGTCAATCATGCTATACCCTACTAAAAACGCTCGCCCCCAAGTAATCAAGTAACAGAGGATAATAGACCACAGTTAAGATTTATCTTCACAATGAGAGGCTTATGCGAAAATTTTTAAGGCAACAAGGGGTAACCTTGGTGTGCTATCGATGCAACAGGCAACCGTGAACTCGAGAGGTGTAATGCGTAAACTATCCAAGTACACCTTCACAGTTACCGCGATTATTCTCATCTTTGCAATTAGTTCAGTCTCAGCAGTCACATCAGAAACGCCTAATACAAATCCCAGCGTACTCACCGAAGAATGGCTTCGGCAGACACTATTTAACAACTCAACTGACATAGTGCTGATACAAGCCACCCCCACTCCAAACCCACAGATCCTGGCACCTCAGACACCCCTACCCTGCCATGGTCCGCACATAACTGCAACCATAGACAAAACTGCATTAGACATCAACCAGACAGTCACGATAATAGGACATGTTTCCCCACCAGAACCAAACACCACCGTTAGGATATGCTATGTCAGACCAGACTACAGCTGGATAGACCAGTATGTGCTCGCTGATCCACAAACGGGTGAATTCAACGCCACACAGGCACTGGACATGGCAGGATACTGGAACATATTCCCCATTCATGGACACATAAGCGATAGGCACCATGCAATAGTAACAGATCCCTCAAAAGCCACAGAAGAACTAACCGATTTTGAAAATCCATGGAAAATGAGCACCCCTCTTCTAATAACAGCCGCAGCAATAGCATGTATCGGAGTTATAGTAGCGCTAACAGGCTTAAAGAAGAAAACACGTAAAATTAGTTCTCTGAGAATTTGCATTCAGATTTTGCTGGTATTTTTACTTTTTTTTGGTATGTTTGTTGACCATCAAAACTTGCCGCGCCCAGTTAGACAGATTGCCGTGCATGATTTTCTGCTTGGAACAGATGTTTTAGGTGTTTCCATGCCAGATGGTTTTCCAGCACCCTTTTTTGCCTGTTACTATCCATGCGGACGAACGGTGAGCTGTGCACTTTGGGAGCTACAGGTGTATATTTATCCATTTCTAGAGGCAGGTCATGGTTGGGGTGTAGACTACAATACTTCGGGGATAGTGCGTTTAGCAATAGTTGTAGGTGCGATAATCTTGGCTTCGCTCCTATTGGGCAAGCTCTGGTGCGGTTGGGTATGTCCCTTTGGCTTATATCTCGATGCCTTAACATACCTTAGAAAACGACTGCGAATCAAGCGTGTTGATCTTTCAGATCGATTCAACAAGCATTTTCATCAGCTCAGCTACGTCATATTAGCGGCCATGCTTATCTTAAGTGTGTTGTTTGCTTCATATGCCATCACAGGTACACAGCTTATCCCTGGAACCGAACAGGGTGGATTCACATATACTTACTTTTCAGCACCGTTTTGTACAGTGTGTCCTATGAAGCCGTTGTGCCTGTTGATGCAAAATCAAGCAGGTATACTTCAGACTCGGTGGATATTCACCGGAACCGGAGAATTCTTCCAGTTGGGTATGTATCTTACCTCAGTAAATCTGATTATACTGGCCATAGTTACAGCGGCAGGTTTCTTCATCAGACGTTCATGGTGCAGAATCTGCCCGTTGGGCGGTTTAATCGCATTGTTCAACCGATTCCCGCCTTTCAAATGGGTTTCAGCTGTGCGTTTAGAGAAGAATAAAGAAAAATGCACCAAATGTGGTGTCTGTAAACGTGTCTGCCCCACACAAGTCAAGGAAGTTTATGAACAAAAAGAGGGGGACGTCATGACTTCACAATGTATCGGCTGTCTGCGTTGCGTAGAGATGTGTCCCTATGAGGACGCCCTGAAATTCAAGTTCGTTGGAAAAACAGTATGCCGCTCCAGGAACTGGCTGGATAACGGCAAACTAAGGGCAGACAACTTGGATAATGAAAGAAATCCTCCAGAATCTACACCTTAACTTTAAGGTTGGTAGGTGAAAAAAGATGACGCTGCAACGGTTTGGTTTGTTGAGCAGATAATTAGGGTTGATTGTGTGTTTGGATTCCAAGTCAAGGTGAGATATCTGTCGTTTGTAAACCAGGCATTGACGCCTTGAGAGTTTGCTTGGGCAAGGTTCAACATATCTATGAAAGCCTGATTGAATTCGGAAGCGGCTTGAATACTGTCCCAGGTAATGTTCCAGGTAAACAAGAAATCGTGGTTCTTTTCGTAGTAGGTGAAGCTGTCTCCACTCCAGCCAGCCGCCGCATTCTGCGCTTGGCTGTCGTTGAGCCAACGGCTTAGCATAGCATAGATGAAGTATTCACCGTAAGTGTCATAGGGGTATCCATAGGGGCTCGGTATTCTGGTCCAGCTGTCATCGGCAGGTGTTGGTACAAAGACAGAAATTGCTGTTTTGCCAGCAAAGTATTTGTCGGGGTGAAGAATCTGCGCGGTTGTGCTGGGCGTATAGGGGGGTGTGTAGCAACGATTCAGTCTGTCCCAACCGCTGTCGTTAACAAGTGTAGATACGAATGTTTTGCCCCTGATATAGGGGAACCAATTCAGTTCAGTGACCGTGTCGGGAACACTTGGATAGATAGGGTTCAGCTGGAAAACATCTATAGAAACAGGTAAACGGCTACGGGAATCAGGGACTGCAGAGATTATGCTGTTGTTGTACTGGGCTTTGTAGTAGTCGCCCATGTAGGAGGCATCGCCTTCTAGCAATGCGCTGTGGGCTCTGTCGGTGTCGTAACTGGTTGGAGCTGGGAGACCAGACTGCCAGATGTGTGTAAGCTCATGTATCAAGGTGACTGCAGCATCAGGTATATCCCAGGGCCAAAAGTTTTCATAAATCACATATATTTCGTTGTCGAATGAGACTGCAGTCCAGCCGGCGGTCCATTCTGCGACAGCATCGGCGAGATTATCGTTTTCTGCCATCAAAAACAAGCTTTTGTAGATGTTTTCTTGTCTTAGGATGCGGGCTGTATCCAAGCTGGAGAAGCCTTTGCCCCAGCGTTCTATGGCCTGCTGTTTTGTGTAGACGGATAGTTTAATGTTTGGAGGCAGGGTGACGTTACGGATACGTTCGAATTGGCTTTTGGTGTCCTCAAAGATTTTTTGTGCCTGTACCTCATATGCTGTTAAGTTGGGGTTTTGGGGCCGTTCAAGGACAAATAAGGAGCCAAGGATAGTAAAGATTACAAGTAATGTTGTGACGCCGATGATTTTTCGTTTCGCATCAGGCGTTATGGGCATAAGTTACAGTAAGCGGCAGATAAAAATAAAGATTATCCAGAAGGCTATTGTTTGAGAACACTTTGTATCCAATCCAGATAATCCGTTGAACCAAAAACAACTGGCAAAGCTAAAACTTCGGGCACCTCGTAACTATGTAATATCCTTACATGTTGTAGTATTTCGGTGAACAAGTCTGCTCTTGACTTCATTATTATTAGACATTCCTCTGCCTTGTCGATTTTGCCCTGCCAAAGGAAGCGGGATACGAGAGGACTGACTATGTTAGCACAGGCAACCAGCTTTTGCTCAAGGAGAGTTTGGCTGATTTTTTCTGCTTCTGCCTTATTTTTGGTTGTCACCAAAACCACGATGAAATCTGTGGTCACATATATCCCTTTAATGTTTAGGGCTGGGAGGGTAAAATAGCTTTATCCAACACCAAGAAGGAGGCATTAAAACATAAATTGTTCTCTTCGCTATTATAGAGGTTGAGGTACGATTCTTGAAGGATGAACAGCGTAAAATCCTCAAAATTATGAATGAAGCCACCAACCGTATGGACTTAAACATGTTTGCAGAAGCCGTAAAGTTAACTCCCGGCGAGGCAATTGCAAATGTCCAAGCATTAACAAATGAGGGCTTTTTACGTAAATTAGGCTCCGGATACGGCTTAACCGAGAAAGGAAAAAACACCCTCAAGGCATTCGTCGCTGTTCCACAGGAGAAAGCGTTTCAATTCTATACGGATATTGATAAGCCCGGGGGGTTTAGTGCAATTTCGCTAGAGGAATTCTATTATCAAATTAAGCAGGTGGATTCGGATTCACTTGATTTTCACCTCTACCGCGACGACTTTGAGAATTGGCTACGTCAAGTTGTTAGTAGTGATGAATTAGCGGATGAAGCGGCAAATTTTAAGAAAACAGGGCTCTATGGAGAAGAACTCCGTAGAGCATTTCTTAAATCCATCGATGCAAACTACGGCATCGAATACATATCATAGCCGAAACGTTAATTCTGCTTAGCGGCCAACCAGCTATGCAGACCGATTAAGCGCTTTTACCCATGAAGCAGGTTTGCTGTAGGTATAACACAGTCACATTAGTTAATAATCAACCAAAAGCACACTATTTTGTCAGACAAGAAATCATATGCTGACTTGCTTAATTTTGGAGATATAAAAAATGAACAGAAACACCCAAATTATCACCGCAATCATAGCGGCCGTTATCTTAGCAACCGTCGTCGGAGCCATTACCCTCTACACCGACACCGGAACCAATTCCCCTAACGCCGATAACACCACTTCAACACCCAGTGCCTCGCCCAACAACCATCCTTCCGCTTCACCAAGTCCAAGCACCACCACAAACTCAACCCAAAGTACACCAACGCCAACAACCAAACCGACAACCACCCCCACCACAACACCAACACCCACCACAACACCAACACCCACACCCACAGCTATTCCAATCCCAGATACTACCCCAGAACCATATCCTACGCCAAATCCCGCATCAGTAGTTTTCAGTGACGGTTTTGAATTAGGAGATACAAGCGCTTGGACAAACATTGATAGATATGGTGTCAACCTCATGGTTGTAGACAAAACATTAGAATGCTCCACAGACGGCCCCACAGATGCCTGCTGGGGATACGTCTATAAGTGGTTTAACAGAACCTACAGCAACCTCAACTGGCGTTGGTACCTCTACTTTGGCAATCTGCCCCAACAAGACGGTAGCATAGTCGGCGCTGGCGGTATGTATAACTCTGCAATAGAGGACAACTTTACTCCCTCCAACGGCGTCTGCGCCCTAAGCGTTATACACCGAAATGGAGCATCATACTGGAATCTGGCCTACGCTGACGGAAACCAAATTTACAATATTAACTCCACCGCAACAGTGTCGCCTAACACCTGGTATCTAGTTGAACTCAAAGCGGTGCAAGGCGCAGGAAACGGCGAAGTCCGCTTCTACCTAAACAATATAGAAACGCTCAACGCAACTAACCTAACCAACAATCACAATCCAGGTATAGACCACGTTTCAGTCGGCGGCGGAATCACAGCAGACCAATCAATTTCATGGTTCTGTACAAGCGCAATTGCCTCAACTGACCATGTGGGACCCAGACAGGCAACACTCAATCTCAATCCAGCAACAGGCCTCTTAACAGCGGTTTTAGTCCTATCACTAACTATCGCGATAACTATGCTTAAACAGAAAACCATCTCGGGCGCTAAAAGAAAACTCCCAACACCCCTTTTTTGAGAGGGTGACTTAGATATACCGGTGACCTGATGTTTTTTCGGTAACATCTAGTTTGAGACGTTGTGGTTGAGTGAGTGTTATTTGCTTGTTTACCGCTGAGTTAAGGAATTGGTGAGTCTACCTGAGAGGCGAAGTGTCAGGAGATCAAACAAAGTGCTCAATGAGAATGGCTTTTGGGGTCAAAAAACAAGTTTGACTTCTCAAGGCCGTTGATCACGACAAACGGTGAGCAGCGGCTTGGGTGCTTGGCGATTGTGCTACGACAACCCCAATAACTCTACCAAAAAATCAAGCACCTAAAACAATATAAAATGTATATTGAGGGGATAGGTTCACAAAAGTGTTACCGCGCAATCAGGGCAGGTTATTGGTAAATCCACACATCCACCCATTTGAGTGTGACAACAATAAATATGCACACCGTCATTGGCTGATTTATCAGATGTAAAGTTGTTCCTGACAACACCACAGGGTTAACAACTTGGCACATCTGACATTTTTAGCAACCATGACCTATGCATCACTACAAAACATCAAAGGTATATTCATGAACACACTCAAATTAACCTATAGATTAGGTTAAATAAAAATAAAATTGAAACCCGTTTGTCAGCTACTTTGGATGCTATTTTGGGGCTTTGACGTATAGTCTAAATGCTCTCCTTGCTCCTCCAGATAAAGCACATACATGCTTAATTTCTTAGGAGGTGATCCGGCCGCAGGTTCCCCTACGGCCACCTTGTTACGACTTTTCCCCCCTCACGAAACTTAGATTCGATACCGCCAAGCAGACGGCACCTCACCCAAGAGTCGCTCGGGTGGAACGACGGGCGGTGTGTGCAAGGAGCAGGGACGTATTCACCGCGCGCTAGTGACACGCGATTACTAGGGATTCCATGTTCACGAAGGCGGGTTTCAGCCTTCGATTCCAACTACGGCAGGCTTTCGAGATTGCCTCCCCCTTTCGAGGTCGGAACCCATTGTACCTGCCATTGCAGCTCGCGTGTGGCCCGGGAGATTCGGGGCATACTGACCTGCCGTGGCCCGCTCCTTCCTCCACTTTATCAGTGGCGGTCTCCTCAGTGTGCCCAGCACAAGGCTAGTTGCAACAGAGGATGCGGGTCTCGATCGTTGCCTGACTTAACAGGACACCTCACGGCACGAACTGGCGACGGCCATGCACCTCCTCTCAGCTCGTCTGGCAAGACCTTTAATCTGGCCTTCACACTGCTGTCGCTCCCGGTGAGATTTCCGGCGTTGACTCCAATTAAACCGCAAGCTTCACCCCTTGTGGTGCTCCCCCGCCAATTCCTTTAAGTTTCAATCTTGCGATCGTACTCCCCAGGCGGCAGGCTTAACAGTTTCCCTGCGGCACTAGAACGGCACGTGGCCGTCCAAACACCTAGCCTGCATCGTTTACAGCTGGGACTACCCGGGTATCTAATCCGGTTCGCTCCCCCAGCTTTCATCCCTCACCGTCGGGCGCGTTCTAGCAGACAGCCTTCGCCACTGGTGGTCTTCCCGGGATTATAGGATTTCACCCCTACCCCGAAAATACCGTCTGCCTCTCTCGTCCCCTAGCCAAGCAGTATCCCCCGCAATCCAACGATTAATTCACTGGATTTAACAAGGGACTAACTTAGCCAGCTACGGATGCTTTAGGCCCAATAAACATCCACACCACTCGAAGAGCTGGTATTACCGCGGCGGCTGACACCAGACTTGCCCTCTCCTTATTCCCCCAGCGATCTAGACTGGGTAAAAGCCTTCCTCAGCGGATGGCACTCGGGATAGCCCTGTCAAGCTTTCGCTTATTGCAAAGTTTTCGCGACTGCTGCGCCCCGTAGGGCCTGGGCCCTTGTCTCAGTGCCCATCTCCGGGCTCCCGCTCTCACGGCCCGCACCGGTAAAAGGCTTGGTGAGCCATTACCTCACCAACAACCTGATCGGTCGCGGCCTCATCCTTGGGC
>JAIRTW010000044.1 GCA_031254875.1 Candidatus Bathycorpusculum termitum | reverse complement strand
TGATTCTTTGTGGTTGTTGGCGCAAAGGTACGGTACGACTACTGGTGCTATTAAGTCTTTGAATGGGCTTACAAGTAACACAATTTATCCCGGGCAAAAACTCCAAATCCCCCAAACGAACTCGGATGTATAGCAACAGACGTTTTAACAACGTCACTAATCTTTTTTATCCTAAAAACCCCGCCGCCCAAGTTGATGTGGGAAAACATAGTCTCCCAACTGAGCGGTCTCCCTAATTCAGAGCATATATATTATGAAGCGTGTACTGTTGTTCTCAGGGATCTTCCTGGATCTTCTTATAAGCGCAAATTTCGGGCTGATTTAGGTACTTATCTTGGGTGGTGGGTGTACCATTTTTTTGCCAAGCTTTATACGTAACGCAATACGGTAGAGTTTACGCAGTGCCTTCACTAGTTGTTCTACACTGGGTACAGTGGTATAGATAAGTGGTATCTGCTCATATTCAGCTATGCGTATAGCTTCCTCGTCTGGGGGAGTTTTGTGGAAAACTACGATGCGGGGTTTGAGGCTACTGACTCGCACAATCATCATGGGCAGACTGCCCCCATCCAAGTTGGTAAATACCAGAGCCCTTTCCGTGGTTGCGCCGAACAGTTGTGTATATTCAGAGCCTGAATATGCCTCCACAGCTTTGCGGCTGTCGATGACCGTGTAGCCGTTAATTTCTTTGACAAATTTTTCTTTACAGGCCATCACTTCACCGCCGATAGCTTTGCAGAGATACTCAACGCGGACGGGGCTAGGGAATTCGCGGAGATCGACTACTGACATACTTGGTGAGCTGGTGAGTTTGGAGAATTCACGGATGAAACGACTACCCTTCTGTTCATCGATGAGGAGCAGAGAGAGGACAAAGCGACGGATGAACTTGGCTCCGGGACTTTTACGTCTGCCGCTTTCATAGTCGCTGACAACTGAGGATGAAAGTCCCATGGTTTGGCTGAGGCTAATTTGAGATATGGCAAAGAGTTCGCGCCATTTCCGCATGGCGGAGCCGGGTTTACTTGAGAGAATGATTTCTCCTGCAATTCTTCTAGCTAGAATTTCTCTAAGGCTGGGTGACACAGACATGGGTTCATTCTCCTGCTTGTAATCTTTCCCTTCAGGACTGAAATATAAAACTATATCTGCCTGAGTGAATGTTGATCGTGGGCAGGTTACTGTTCGAGTATAATTTGCGGGCAGATTGGGTGTTATAGCCTGTTCTTATATTTGTTCCCTACGGTGAGTTCACATATCCTCCATTCACTAAGCCCTTGAATGTTCTATGCTGAAATCTTATTTATAAGGAAGTTTAGCGTAACTACTCCTAACGTTGCAGTCTTGAAAAGGAGAGGCAGCAAACGTTACCTAAATCCGTAAACAACATAAAAAGTGAGTTGAAATGACTGAAAAAGCTAGTGACGTAATCTTCGTCGGAAACAAACCCCCCATGAGCTATGTTCTCGCTATTATAACGGCATTCTCAAGTGGTGCCCAAAAAGAAATAACTCTAAAGGCAAGAGGCCAAGCTATCACCACTGCAGTTGACGTCGCTGAAATTACCCGAAGCCGCTTTATCAAAGACCTCAAAGTTACCAAAATCGCAATCGGAACCGCAGAGATGCCGCCGCGCGAAGGCGAAAACAGGTCCAGAATGGTTTCCACGATAGAGATAACTCTATCCAAGGCGTAAACCAAGAAAGAAAAGAAGCTTTAGCTCTCCTATATTTTTTACATTATTTTTTGTTTTCTGTAAACTCTTGAACTTTCGCAACTATCTCCTTGAAGGCTTTCGCCGTAGGTGTCTCTTTGTTGGAGTACACAAACGGCAGGCCTTTATCGGAGTCTGCGCCGACTTGGGGATCCATAGGTACGTTGCCTAAAAACACTACACCGGTTTCTTGGCTCATTTTTTTGCCGTAACCCGAACCGAAAATCTCGGTTTTCTTGCTGCAGTGGGGGCAGACAAACCCGCTCATGTTCTCCACCACACCAATAATTGGCATGTTTAGTTTTTTAGCGAAGGTTATGGCCTTCTTTACGATGCTACTGGAGAGTTTGGTGGGCATGGTAATGATTACTACCCCGTCGAGGTCGGGCAGAAATTGTGCAATACTCAGTGGTTCATCGCCTGTTCCCGGAGGTAAATCGATGAATAGGTAATCTAACTCGTCCCACACTACTTCAGCAAGAAACTGTTTGATGGCCCGCATCTTTAGTGGTCCGCGCCAAATCGCCGGGGCCTCCTCTGCTAAGAAGAACTCAATCGACATAACCTTTAGTCCCAGTGGGCCCTCAACGGGAAAAGCGCCAACTGGGCTGACCTTAACCTGGCTGTCCTCTACCCCCAAAAGCCGGGGTACACTGGGTCCATGAATATCAGCATCCAATATTCCCACACGTTTGCCCTGCATGGCAAATGCCGTGGCAAGATTGACGGTGACAGTGCTTTTGCCGACGCCGCCTTTGCCGCTTATAATCGCGATTTTATGTTTAATCTTGTTCATGCGTTCCTTGAGTTCTCCCTGTTCTTGGGTTTGCTGTTCTTTGCAGGCTCTAAGCTGTGTTATGTTTCGTTCGTATGCTTCTGACATAAAAATCACATTGTTTAATAAAATGAGCTTAGTAACCTAAAATTGTTTCGAGTACACCAGCTAAGTTATTCTGGTCTTTTGGGGATAAGCGGAGCGATCTATGATGGCTTAGAAAACCCACGGATATCTTCTACGTACAACCTCAACGATAGTTTGGGGCGCGATTATTCCTTCTTCGCAGATTAAACCGTGGATATAGCGGTTTTGGGTAACATCAAAAGCGGGGTTGCGCACCGTCAGTTTCGGAGGCGCTTCACTCCAGACCTCGCTGGGGTTACGTTGCTCAATTTTTTCATATTCTCCACTCAAAGTCTCAGGATCGAATTTAAGTAGCTCTGATACCACATAGAAAGGCTTACGAGCTTCATGGGCTAACACAGCGATAACCGCTGTCCCGATTTTGTTAACCGCATTACCCTCGGAAGTGATGGCATCTGCTCCCACAACAACAAGGTCAGCGTTTTCTATGAAGGTGCGGGCGGATGAATCCACGATAAATGTGGTATCGATACCCAATCCAACGAGTTCTTTGGCGGTTATTCTTCCTTGAAAGGCGGGACGGGTTTCAGTACAGATGACACGAAAGTTTTTGTCCTGCTCTTTGGCTTTGGCAAGCAGACGCGTTACGGTTGAGCTATGGCAGTGCGTGAAAACTACAGCATCGTCATGGATGCGTTTGGCTCCAATTTCCGCGGTCCGTTCCCTTGATATTTCCAAATCTTTGAGGAACCTGCCTGCATTTGTGATTACGATTTCGCGGAGGCCGTTGATGTTTTGGTTATGTGCGTTTTGGGCTTGGCTGATTATACCATGCAGGGCATTACGCATCAGTGGTTCGGTTTCTCGGGAGGCGGCGAAAATGGACTGGGCTTCTTTGAGTTCAGCGAGAAATTGAGCTTTGTCTTCTGCTTTAGTTTGTGTTGCGTGGGTTTGGAGGGCTTCTACGGTGGCGATGGCGACGTTTCTTGCGCCTTGAATTTGGAGTGTGCGGATTTTCTCTGCAGTATATTGGATAATGTCTGACATATTCTCAGCCTATCGAGTGGTAGAATAGTATTTGGAGTGAAGCATATAAGGATCAGTTAATAAATAACTTGAACTATTCATCATAATATTTATGGTATTCCACCGTTAACTTGATCAAGTTATTTTTGAACTATTCCTAAGCAGATTCATAGAACATAGAACACGTAGCGAGGACTTTGTACGACGAAGAATCATACAATATTTTACATCTCTCATTATCGATAGTACGGGGAGCTGGCTGTGTTCTCACCATGAATAGGTAATATAATTGAAGTCGCGGGTAAAAATGTTACCGGATTTTTAGAAGCAAGATACTTTGCTTCTGGCGCAATTGGATTTACCGCGCATTTATGAGGTTATCTGTTCATGCGGTATCAGTAAATGGCGTCGTGCAATCACAACCATATAGACCGCGCTGATTATGATAATTATGCCAACAAGGAGCAACATTAAAGCCCAGTTTTGCCCTGCATTCACGATGCTGGGGTTGCTTATCTGCATCACAGAGAACAAACCGATTATGATTAGAATCAAGCCGCCTATGAGGTAGCCGATGAATCCTTTTTCGCTCTTCTCTTGTTTCTCGTGGTTTTTTTGTTTCTCATGCTTCTCGTTGTTTTCGTTTTCCTCGGTACTCTCATTCAGTTGGTATGGTTCTTGGGCAGGCGGCGGTTGCTCATGCTGATTAGTATAAGTCTCCTTCAGAGGTGCTCCGCATCTGAGGCAAAATGTCATAGTATCTTCAACTGGGTTTTTGCATTTTGGACAAAACAACATATTTCTTCCTAAGTAATTCTTATGGCTCTGAGTATTTAAAATGTACATCTCCCAGTGTTATCTAGGGGAAACATATATCTTGGATTTCTGTCAAATTTTAATGGAGAAAATAGTGTGTTTGTTATCAGCAAGAAATATGGGTTAACTGAAAGTAGGAAAGAAAACCTATTTACCGCAATTTACATAGGGGCTGTCTTTGTCACTTTGGCTGTTATCTACATCATTCATCTCCCTACTAGCCTCTGGAACAGTATAGTTGATTTTTTCATGACCTTGACGCTCTCGCCTGTTCCCAGTACAGGTATCGCTTTGCCCGCACCCGCTAATCCAGCCGCTCACGCAGACCTCTACCTGGCAGGTTTCCAGTTCGCCATAGCAATCGGTATCATTGAAGTTATCGTCCTGCTCCTGAGAATTGTGCTCCATTCGCCTATACAGCGGAAAGCCGAAACCATAGAAAATATTGTTTTTTGGCTAGGCGTAAGCTACCTGGTAACAACCTATCTGGTAAACATGACGATAGCGGCTGAATGGTTCGTGTTTTGGGCCGGTATTATTTTGATTTTTGGGTTGTCGCTGGTTGCTCGTGCTTTTGTACTCTTAGCCAGGAGGTAAACCTATTTTCCCTATCTTAGTTTCCATCCAAGTGTTAGAATCTGCCAGAACATGTTCCAAGAATCCTTTGCCAAATTAACTTTGGTGTCTTTGCCGCTGTGCCATTCCACTGCGAACTCTTTAATCTTCAAACCTTGACGATGGCCTCTAACCATGACTTCAGTGTCCCAAAACCAATGCTTTGCTTCCACCTCGTGTAGCAGACTCAGAAGCGGTTCCCGCTTGAACGCTTTGAAGCCACACTGATGATCACTAAGTTTAGAGTCCAGCATGCGGCGTACCAGAAAATTATAAGTTTTACTGCTAAAGCTTCTGCTAATGCTACGTTCAGCCCTGCTTTCCGGCATCATCCTGGAGCCAGTTGCGAAATCATATCCTTCCACGGAGATGGCTTCGATTAATGGTTTGAGGTATTTGAGTTCGGTGGCTAAATCTAAATCCATGTAAACCAAAACTTCGCCGTGGCTTTGCTCAAAAGAGTTGTTTAGGGCTGTTCCCCTTCCTAACCGTTGTCCGCGGTGTATATGTTTGATGCAGGGAAATTTCTGGGCTAATTTTTGGGCGCGTTCCGCGGTTCCATCGGTGCTTCCGTCTTCTGCAATTATTATTTCATAGGAGTCTGTGAAGCTATTTAGGGTTTGCATGGTTTTTTCTACAGCGGGATAGAGGTAGACGTCTTCATTGTAGGCAGGGAGCACTACTGAAACCTGTAGGGACGCACTGAAGTGGTGTGGTGTTGTCATGGTGCAAAGAACCAGCTTTTGAACCATTTAAGCTGATGGATATATTCGGTTGAGGCAGGAGCGCCTGAAATAACCGGATAAAATACAACAAACAATACTGCCGCCGTTGCAAATATAGTTATGGTTGCCGCTTTTCCAGCGGGTTTATGCCAGTAACGGTTAATAAAGTATGTTATAGCTAAACACAGTAGCGGCACGCTGAGATAAAAATGGTAAATGTATGTTGCTCGTCCAATCAACACATAGGGTAACCAAGAGAATAAGAATACAATAACGATAAAGATGGCTGTGGTATCCCAGCCATTGCCTCTGATGCTGATTCGCGGTAGAGATGATTTTGAGAGGCGGCTCCTTAAATTTGACAATAGTTCCTCCACATGGAAGGCTTCAATCGCCAAAGCAATCATGGCGATAAATCCAATCCACCAAACTGCAGGGTTCCCAAACACCGTAATAGTTGACACCGTGTTATTCGGTAGATAAGTTATGTCAAACCATCGGGGTACTGTTGTACCGTCAAACCTAAACATAAAGGGCCAAGACCACCAGGGCGCCGATGAGGTGTCTGTTACCGTGCCGCCGTGGAAGCTGAACATGGCATTCTGCAGGTTAAAGATGGTCATCGGGGAGCTACCCATAAGCATCTCGGGGATATACGTTGCAAAGTAGATGGCGATGAAAACTCCAATGAAGCCAAACAAAAGCAGGAAGGGGCGGTCAAAGAAAGCTACGTACTTGGTGCTTAGAGTGCTTTTTAGCCCTCTGACTTCTTTGAGCCTAAGCACCACAAGCAGTGCAAGCATGCCCAGCACACCGAAGAGCGAAAACCACTTTGTCGAAAATGCCAGCGCCGCGAAAACCACTGCCAAAAATAGCGGTAAAACCGACGTTTTCCATCCATATTTGAGCACTTTCGCAAAATATGTCAAGAAAAATAGTTGAGTAATCAACGAAAAGAACAAGACATAAGTATCCACAGTACCGATGCGTGCCATTGTGAAATGCATAAAATCAAAACTGAACAAAAAAGCCGCCGAGAAACCGCCAATCCAAGTTCCAAACAGTTTCTTGCCCAAAAGATACATCATGGGAACCATTAGCGTGCCGAATAATACACCTATTATGCGCCAGCCAAATGGGGTTTCCCCAAAAGCCAAAACGCCTATGGTTTGAATGAGTTTGCCAAGAGGCGGATGTGTCCGCTCTAGCGGTATCTGCTGGTTAGCCAAATCTTCCGCGGAGCGGGCAAAATAGACTTCATCAAAATACATCTTTGACATGTAAGTGGGTGGTATCTGAAGCAAATCCTGCTCGTCAGCCAGTGTAGCCAAAGCTGGATCAGTACTGTTTAATCCCCTGACGACTATTATGGGAATCTGGATGTTACTGGGACTTGAGAGACCGATTTCTGTTAACTTGATGTAGGGTGCTGGATCTTTATCTGTGGGGTTTGTTATGCCCCAGTTAGAAAAATTGGGTCGGGAATCATAGGTTACTGCTTCCAGGTCGAATCTCAGAAAACGTGTATCAGCGTTTACGGTGAAGTCTGTCTGTATGGTGTAATCGGTGCCTCGAGGAGCAAGTGCAACCTTTCCTAGTTCGTTCCAGTTGTCATCGGGTGAACCTGAGTAGATGGTGACCGAAGCATTGCCGCTTTTAACCCAAAAGTAAACCGTTTGAATATGCTGTACCGAACCTGTATCGATATAGAAACTTTCTTGTGTAATGCACTCCCAGCTCGTTACTGGCACTTGAATTTCGCCTAGATTCCAAGCGGCTATACCAAAGAAGAGAACTGACAGTAAAACAATAGTTAAACAGTCTTTCTTTGTTACTTTTAAGTCAAAGATCACCCAGCTCACTTCTTTTTACAGTTTGGTTTATCGGTCCGACGGTTTTAAACATTCGTCTCCCCCTAAACTCATTCCAAAGGAGTGCTGACGCATAAAAGAACAGTGCTAAATTAATAATACTTACCGATAGAGCCACCCAATCTATTTGGGGTGTATTAGCTATCAGATTATGCTCGATGAATGTGCCGGAATTCAAGAAGGACAATACATACGCCTGATTGATGAACAGGGTTGCGGTTAACGCGGCGTAGAGAAGCCGGATTTTTTTGGTAAACGGCAACAACAACACCAGCATGCTAATGACTGGGAACAGGTACCGTTCATGAATTCTTGTAGGTAGCATAAAGAAGGCAAACAAAAGCAGAAATGCTACAAACACCGCTAGTAGTTCTCCTGAGGCGTGGAACCTTTTATGGAGGATGTAGAGGGTGAAAACGGAAAAAACGCCGAACATTATCCACCCCGTGATGTAGAGGCCGACGTCGGGAATCCAAAGTCCAAACAGGCCCCACAAGTTAAATGCGTTAATCGAAGAGTATTGGTATCCGCTGTAGGCGCCGAAGTATATGCGACTTAAGAAATCCACGGGATTGCCGTTCCATTCAAAGGGTAAAATAACCACAAAAATTGTGGTTGCAAAGGCGGCTATAGCTGTAAGCAGCCTCTTTGTGCCATTCTCTTTGAAAATCACAAGTGCAATCAGGGGTAGTAATGCGATGCCCTGCGGCTTAGTTAGCAGTGCAACTGAAAAGACAACTGCGGCGGCTTCAGGTTTTTTCTTAAGCGCCAAAATCAATGCGAGGACAAGGAAAAATGTGTATATAGCATCAAACTGCCCCCAGATGGCGACGTTGAAGATTATAGCGGGGTTGAAGGCATAAAATGCTGTGGCTATGAGGGTTCTTTTGAAGGTTAATTGTCTGCGCAGAAACAGGTATATGAGGGTGGAGGTGGCGAGATCAAAGATGACTGGCGCAAGCTTGACGAAAAACACAGGGTCAACGGAGGATACAGCTCGAGCTAAGGAGCCGAATGCCCAGAAGATGTAGACGTTAAAGGGTGGATAGTCAATCCAGCCTGCATGTTGTAGCACATAGGTATAGAAGGGGTGGATGCCCTGTGTTGCGGCGGCATTGAACCAGTACTGGTAGGTTGACATGTCATTTACATAGCCTTGGAGTGGAAATAGAAGAATGCGCAGTGCCAAAGCGGAGGCAAGCAACACGGCTAAACCTTTAATGTCGTCTCTATCAAGCGGGCAATTAACCATGTTTTCCCCTTTTATGGATCTGTTGTTTGTGTATAAGAAGCTTAACCTGATATTCTTTACATGTATACCTGGGAAATTCACAACTTTAAGCGTTACTGCCGCTGTTACCGCTATAAACTGCTGTATTTAGGTTTCTTGAAACAATGCACTTCGCACCCTTATTTTAATAAGGCTGTCTCGTTATCCAAAAAGGCCCATGTTGAACAAGAAGGTAACAAAAACGCAATCCAGAGCTTTGAGATGGCTAATAAGGTTGAACAGATCCACGCGGAGCTCTTACAAGAAAGCAATAGTTGCCATAAAAACCAAAAATGACCTGCCAAAACCGATATCTACGTTTGTCCCACTTGCGGAAACACCTGCGATGACAAAGTACCAGACGTCTGTCCCATCTGCGGAATGCACAAAACTAAATTCACAAAAATAGCTTAATCTCTTCCTCTTTATCTATTATTTTTTCTTACCTGATGACCAAACGATAATCAGTCAAGTTTCTCGGAAAATTTTAGTTAATATAGGAAAAAAGAAAGTAGCCGATTAGATTAGAAGGCACGACCGGATTTTTAGCATTTTTTTGTTAGTTTATTTATGATACTTTGGAAAATGAGTTTTCCATCGCCGTATTGTAACATCTGATTCTGTCGCGTCCAGTCCGGTTGTTGCCACCAATACAGCGCCCGCTCAGGGTGAGGCATTAAACCAAAAATATTACCCTCAGGATTGCAAATACCGGCGATGTCGTGAAAGCTACCGTTGGGGTTTGCGGGGTATAGACCCTCTGCGGACGAGCCATCTTTTGTGCAGTAGCGAAATACCAGCATGTCTTCATCGATAAGCCGCTTTAGTACCTCTTCCTCTTTTTCTTTAGGGAACAACAATCGCCCCTCACCGTGCGCAATGGGGAGACGGATGATTTTACCTTGGGGGATGGCAGATGTAAAGACACATTTGCTCTGATTTTCATGTTTTAGGTAGACCCATTTACATTTGAAACCAGCAGGCTCATTCGTGGTGAGTGTCGCTTCGGGAACTGGGCTTATGCCCTCGAACCCTGGCAGTAAACCGTATTCAACTAAAATTTGAAAACCGTTACATATGCCCAAAATTGGTCGTCCCTCATCAATAAAACTCTGAATTTCTTTGCCCAGTTGCGCGGAGAGATGTCGTGCGAAAATGACGCCGCTACGCACATAATCACCGTATGAGAAACCGCCTGGGAAGACCAGTACATTGTAGTCAAGGAGGTTGCGGCGTTTGATCAATTCGCTAACTTGGATGATTTCTGTGTGTACGCCGAGTTCTTGGAAGGCTCGTTGGGTTTCTGCGTCACAGTTGGTTCCGCCGACACGTAATGCACAAACTTTGATGTCTTCTAATTTCATTGCGATGTCTCCTTTGAGTTAAAGGTTTTCTTCCAACTTTGCCGTAGCTTATCCAGCGATGCGTCGATAGTGGTGTTGCCGTTTAAGCCTCTGATACACAGTCGGGGTTCCTTTGTGACTTTGCCAATTTCCACAAAGCTTTTCCCCTGCATCAATGCCTCAAAATCTTCTTTGTCAGCTTCTGTGACTTCTATGAGAAAACGACTGTTAGACTCCGAGAAGAGCACAAAATCATTGCGCTCGCTGGCTTTGGCGGGGACTTTTCGGAGGTCAAGCGTCAAGCCCAAACCGCCTGCAAAACTCATCTCAGCTGCTGCAACTGCCAAACCGCCTTCTGAGAGATCATGGCAGGATTTGATTAAGCGGCTGTCGATGGCTTTGGTAACCGCTTTGAAGTTGCGTTTGGCTTTGCCGCCTCGTACTTTAGGTACCGACGCGCCTATGTATCCTTTAAGTTTATAATATTCAGAGCCACCGAGTTCGGGATAGGTTTCGCCGATGATGTAGAGGCTGTTACCTGCCTCTTTGAGATCCACCGAGGTGGTGTGTTCAATGTTGGGTATGATGCCAACTGCCGTTATGAGTAGTGTCGGAGTTATGTGTCCCATAGGTGACTCGTTGTAGAGACTATCCTTGCCGCTGATAAACGGCGCTTTAAACAGCACCGCAAAATCGTAGCAAGCCTCACAGGCACGCACTAATGTGCCGAGTCGCTCCGGCTTCTCAGGATTGCCCCACGTGAAATTATCCAGAAGCGCGATTCTTCTGCCACCCACTGCGACATTGTTGCGTATTGCTTCATCTATGGATGAAGCCGCCATCCAGTACGGGTCGATTTTGCCATAGCTGGGGTTCATGCCGCAACTAATCACTAAGCCTTTTATGGATTCGTCAAGGGGTTTGAGCACCGCGGCATCGTTGGGTCCAGCATAGTCACCCTGCAGTGGCTTGAGCAATGTGTTACCTTTGACTTCATGATCATAGGTGCGGATTACCGATTCCTTGCTGGCAATATTGGGTGCTCCAAGAAGCTGAAGCAGAACTTCGGTGAGGTCAGCAGGCTCTGAGAATTCGGGTTCTGTAAACTTGGTTGTTTCGATGACGGCTGTTTTGGTGCTTTCGCAGAGGCTGAAGAGAAATTCCATATCAACATCAGAAACCCGCTCACCGTTGTAGCTGAGCTTAAGGCGCCGCTCGGAAATGAGTTTGCCAATAGCCGTTGCCGCTACGTCTTCTTTCTCAAAAACCGCCAGTACCCTCTCCAAGTTTTCGGGTGCGCAGGTCATGAGCATACGTTCTTGGGATTCGGAGATATAAATTTCCCATGGCATCAGCCCCTGATGCTTTAAGGGGACCTTCTCTAAGTCAACTGCTACACCACAGCCAAAACGTTCTGCAGTTTCGCCGATTGCCGAGGACAAACCTCCGCCGCCGATGTCGGTGATTGCTGAGCCGAGTTGGAGGTCGCGGATTTCTACAATGGCACGTTTGAGTTTTTCTTCTTCGATGGGGTTAGCAATCTGTACGGCTGGACGAGCGATTTCCTCTGATTTTTCAGTGAGTTCAGCCGATGCAAAGGTAACGCCGTGAATGCCGTCGCGTCCAGTTTTGCCGCCTGCCAGTACAATGATGTGGCCCACTTGGGCGTTTTTGACGTATTTGCTGAGCGGCAATAGTCCGATGCAACCACAGTAGACGGTTACATTGCCGATATAGGACTCGTCGAAGTATATGGCTCCGTTGACGGTTGGGATGCCCATGTTATTGCCATAGGTGCTAATGCCTGCGGTGACACCCATATAGACGTATTTGGGGTGCTTAACACCCACAGGAAGTTTGTTGTAATCATAATCAAGCGGCCCAAAGCCGAGTACGTCAGTGCATGCGATGGGATCCGCCCAGACACCTAAGATGTCGCGGATGACGCCGCCTACACCGGTTGCTGCGCCGCCAAATGGCTCTACTGCTGAGGGATGATTGTGGGTTTCGACTTTGGCGGCGATGCCATAGCCCTTGTCGAATTTGACTATACCCGCATTATCCTCAAATACGCTGACACACCATGGCGCCTTGATCTGGAGAGTGGCTTTGGCAATATAGGTTTTAAATAAACTATTGATTGTTCTGCCATTTTCGATTATGACTTTACCCTTGAAGGTTTTGTGGCAACAATGCTCGCTCCAAGTTTGGCTGATGGCTTGCAGTTCCACGTCGGTGGGGTTGCGGTTTTCTTTCCTGAAGTAACCTTGAATCGTCGTTAATTCCTCTGTACTGAAGCCCAAAGAAAGTTCACTGTTGATTTCCACCAGTTGTGCCTGAGTGGCGTTTGTTATCTGGGCTTCTATAATTTGTCCGTTTTTGCGTTTAGCGAAGAGGTTAAAGTTCATTTTCTTTCAGCTACATTGATTGTGTAGTTATCTTTGGTAGGGTTTGCGAAAAGGCGTTTGCACATTTCTTGAGCTTTTGTCTCTACCTCAACAACGGTTGAGGCTTCCAGAAATACCGTGTAAACTTTACTAACATCAACTGCTTCAACGTTATAGCCGAGTTCTGTGAGGAGTTGCATAGTTGTTTCGCCTTCCGGATTGCTGTGTCCGGGTTTGAGGCTGACTTCGATTTTAACAGCGTATTTCATAAGCCTTTAAATTAAGCTGTGGAGATTTAAACGCTTTCGTGACAAACAATGCAAAACTCTACATCAAAATCAGCTGTTTCTTTCCATATTCTATTTCAACGGTGTGTTCTTTATCGGTGACTCTGCCGATCCTCTGCGGATCATAATTGTCCTGCTCTAGCACATTCATCGCTTTATCAATATCAGTTTTGTCCACGATGATACCAAAGCCCCAGCCCATATTAAAAGTCCTAAACATCTCCTCATCAGTCACGGTGTAACCCAATTCAGTAGCGGTTTTTTGAATTAAGCCGAAAATCGGTTGCGGATGGAAATTGTCAAAGCAAAAACCGATACCCTGAGAGCAGGTTGCAAGGTTGTTGAATTTGATATAGCTATCGCCTGTGATGTGCACTGCCGCCTTAACTTTGACTTCACCTGCCAGTTTGAGAAGCGGCTTCACATAAATTTTGGTGGGCTCCAAGGTTTCTAGGGCAATTTCTTGTTCCAATCCCTCAGGAATATCGGTGGGCTCATATTTGCCACCCCACTCTCTGAAGAGAATTTTCCTTACCATGGTTATGCCGTTACTATGCAGACCGTTGCTGGCTAACCCGATGATGGGATCATCAGGCTTTATGTCTCTGCCCGTTATGATGTTTTGGTGCTCAACTTTACCCACACAGGAAACAACCATATCAAAACCCGAATTAGGTTTGATGCCCCGGATGATTTCTGCAACGTCTCCTGTTTCGCCATTTACCACTGGGCACCCGGATTGTTCTGCACCCCTGATTATGCCCTTGAGCCATGCATTGACAAGTTTAGGTTCACTAGCTACAGCGTGAATGTTGTCTGCAAGTGCGAGCGGTTTAGCGCCGCTACGGATAACGTCGTTTACCACCATGGCTACCGCATCTACGCCGATGGTATCGTACTTGCCTGCGAGTTCAGCGATTAAGACTTTGGTGCCGACACCCTCAATTTGGAGATCCAAAAATACATCTTTGCCGATGGGGAAGATGTTGCCGTAGGGCAAACGCATGATGCCGCCAAAGCCTATATGTTTGTAGGTTTCGCTGAGGCTTGAGAGTTCTTTTTTGGATTCCGCCCGCTGGTTGCGGTTGACGCCGGCATCGGTGTAAGTGTAGTTTTTAGGCATCGCTGTTTCTCCTTGCACGATAGACTTGTGGGATGCTGTCTGATAACGATTTTGTTTTACAGCATAGTTGATTGTTTGCTCTATAGCAGTGTAACTTTTAGTTAACTATATAATTAGCGGTGTGTATTGCAGCTGTGGTGTTTGTATTGCCCAATCCCACATCAAAAGAAATTAGAGAAAAAATAATCCACCATAAACAAAATCACGTAAATGAAAAAGACATCGCAAACTGGCTGGTAATAAGTCAAAGTACTGTTACAAAAGTCTGGGCCCTGCATAAAAGTACCGGTTCAATCCAACCCCGACCCCGTACGCAAGGACGAAAACCCCTTGTAAGCGAACAAACTATGGATCAAATAACCAAAAAAATCCAAACAACACCTGATATAACGCTAAAAGAATTAATTCACGAGTTTAACCTGCTAATAAGCCATGTCGCACTTAGCAAACGCCTCACAAAACTCGGTTACACATTTAAAAAAAGACGTTTCATCCAAAAGAACAAGAAAAACCCTCCACCATGAGAGATCGAGCATTTTGGCGCATCAACCAACCTAATTTAGATGCGGCAAAACTAGTCTTTCTGATGAAAGCTCCATAAATCTTGCCTTTACTCGACTTTATGGTTGAGCGAAAGCTAATCAAAGGATACCTGAAGGCATAAAGTTGTGCGTTTTAAGCGTCAATCCATATTGTCTACGGTTCGTTTAAGGGGGGTGGGAAAATTGCGTTTGTTTTTGAGGGGACTTTAAATGAAGAATTATTTGCGCAATATTTGCGCATCTGTCTTGTGCCTGCGCTTGGTCCTTTGGATGTGTTGGTGTTGGATAATTCTTCGGTGCATACGTCAAAGTTGATTAGGGAGGTTTTGGGGGGAGCTTGGAATTAAAGTGGCCTATTTGCCTGTTTATTCTCCGGATTTTAATCCTGTGGAGCTTTGTGGGCATATATGAAGTGTATTTTGCGGAAGCTTGAGGCTCGAACTGAGGTTGCTTTGATTGATGCAGCAGTCCAAGCACTTGATTGTGTAACACCTGAACTCGTTGCCTCATGGTTCAAACACTGCAACTACACATCACATATAGTTAACTAAAAGTTACACTGCTATATGTTTTGATGGTTCTATGGGCGTCTGTATGGTTTTTTAGGGGAAGGTTTTTGAGTTTTCAAGGAGGTGACTACTCTGATTGCTTTGCCTAATCCTAAATACCATATTTATATTGAGTATAGTGAACCTGACAAATCTGGTATCCGTTTCAACCTCTCCAACGCCGAACTAGTTGGGGCATTCCAAGAACCTTTTACCAACGGTGACCCCTTCTGGTTTATAGGGCGACTCCTTAACCCAATCAAAGTAGTCAAAGTCGTTATCTTTTGGTCCTACCAAACAGCTGATCAACTGCGTTTACCCAACCAAGAGAGTCTGGTCGCAACTAAAGATAAAAAGTATCTCATCGACAACATCCTCAAAGGTAAAGTCAAAGGCGTTTATGTATGCACCGAAGAATTTGTGGCTGTAACCCAAAATATCTCATCGACCATCCCACAAACTCAGTCCTCCTCTTCAATTCTAAGCAGCACACCAAGACGGATACTCGTGGTTTCTGGAACCGATGAAGTGATGAAACAAACCATCACCTTAGCTCTAAAAAAGCTCAGCCTCGCCGCCATAATCACAAGCGAAGAGCCCAGTCAGGGCAAAAAAATCATCAACCGCTTCTCAGACTACAAAGATGTGGGGTTCGCTGTGGTGTTGCTTTCACCTGACGTTTACGTTTATCCGAAGGGTGAAGAAGCTACAAAACGTGTGCGTAACCCCCGCCAAGATGTGGCTTTACTGTTTGGCTTCTTGTTGGGCAAGCTTGGAAAGGAGCGGGTGCTTGCCTTCTATAGAGAAAGCCCTAACTTTGTGTTTCCAATAGACTTTGAAGGCATAAAATTTGCCGCCTTAGATGACCGTAATAGCTGGAAACTCTCCCTCATACGTGAACTCACCGGTTGCGGTTATGCTGTTGATGCTGAGAGACTTCTAAGATAAGCATTACTCCCTCTAATTTACCAAAAAGCTAAAAAACAGAAAATCCTCGATTAATCAGGCGACTGGTTTTCTACTCCATAAACCGGTTTGAAGGCACCTTTTACTCAGGACTCCAATAGTATGATATTGGCTACACAAACGGAATATCCATAGTTTACACAAATCCGTTAACAGATTGCACCATTTAAAATTTTGTGTTATTTCATATTATACCTGACAAGAACTAATATATCTACCAAGCCCAACACAAAAAGGTAGTTCAGTATGATGTGCGGTTGTAGTCTAGCTCGGTAGGACTCCAGCTTCCCAAGCTGGCTACCCGGGTTCAAATCCCGGCAACCGCACCACATTGTTATGTTTGTGACTGAATAATTGCGGAAATTTTATAAGCAAACTGCTAAATAATGCAAATAAAGGCGAGGTATTCATGGTTGGAGACAAATACCCGCTGAATAAAAAACTCGGTGTGGGTGGGGTTTGATTCGAAAACATTTGACAAAAATCTTTATACCCTTACTTATTGTGTTGATGGCGGTGTCTTTTTTTGGAGCAGTTTTGTCTCCAGCTACAAGCCAAACACCTACTGCCCAAGATAAAGTCACAGACATCATAGAGAATGTGATGTCAGTGGACTTATCAAAATACACCCTAGAAATAAAGAGCAATTCACTGGATGGGGTGCCTCTCTCTAATAACGACCGAAAAATAACTAACCTGATATGTACGTTGACTCCATTGGAAGGTACTGGCGAGAGTGGTGTTGTAACTATCTTTTTTATGGTTGAACGAGATGTTGTGATAAACTATTTTGTGGATGTGGCATCTTTGCATGTTATCACCCCGGTGCAGTATGCTAATCAGCGTGAGGCTGTGAAGAGTTTTTTGGAAAAATATCAAGCATACACCAGTATTGATTCAAGCAATCTGATGGCGATGTTGGATGATGTCGATATGGCAAAGAATTCTACGATGACTAGGGAGAATGTAAAGCTTGTTTTGTCTGTTAGTTCTTTTTTTGGGGCGCAGACAACGTTGCGGTGGACCTATACCGTTAATGGTGCAGACTATACCGTATTAGATGTTAGTGTTACTGCGGGAGGGTTTGTGCGTGCAATGTATGATTCT
This sequence comes from Candidatus Bathycorpusculum termitum, assembly GCA_031254875.1. Taxonomy (GTDB): domain Archaea; phylum Thermoproteota; class Bathyarchaeia; order Bathyarchaeales; family Bathycorpusculaceae; genus Bathycorpusculum; species Bathycorpusculum termitum. Next base: position 758 of record JAIRTW010000044.1, on the reverse strand, counting down.
AGGGCGCTCTACAAGGTTGGGGATACTTCGATAAGTATTTCTAAGGAGCAAGCAATTGGCATAGCTATAGCGAATTTGTCGTCTTATTCTTATGCTATGCCTGATGGTTCGGTGGTGAAAGACTTTAAGGTATCTCGAGATAAAGCGGGGGCGGTGTTGTTTACTTCTCCGGTTGATTATGAGTTGCGGCCTTATTGGGATGTTCGTATGATGTTAGATGAGGTTTATCCGGGTAGTGTGCATGGTATTACGGCGTTTGTCTGGGCTAATAGTGGTGAGGTTTTTTCCTATAGTAATATAGCGATTGGTGGAGCTATTACTTCTGATGCCCCTGACCCTGTTGACTCTGATCCATTATCCTCTGAGTATGTTTTGCTGGCTGGGGTGGCGGTAGCAGTTGTAGCGGCAATAATTGTAGTGGCGGTAATTGGCGTGCTGGTCAAAAAAAGACACAACTAAACTGTATCTGCTCCTTTTTTGTTAAACATAAATTTGGTAATGTCCTGATATGCGATAGTTTTATGTAGTTCGATTGTTTTAACGTTGCCTGTGAAGGATATATCAAAGGGTCTTGGCGCGACTTTTCTACTGCAAACCATATATTAGGTCTCCTTGGAAATTATGATGAGCGTGGTTGATTTGTTTTGTGTTTTTATTGTCTTATGGGTTGATAGGTTTGTATGGGTCGGTCTGAGCGGGTTGTAAGGCTGGGTTCTGAAGGTTTTAAGTAATTGTTTGGGGTTAGAAAGAGATCTTTG
>JAIRTW010000018.1 GCA_031254875.1 Candidatus Bathycorpusculum termitum | reverse complement strand
GTAATAGATTTTTGGTGTAGATTTTTAAAAATGTGTTTTTTCAGTCAGGTTTAAGTCAGCGTATTTGATTTACTCGAGGCTCACTTATAGCGTTACGCAACTTTCATGCGTACGACGTGGAGCACCAGGCGTGCGTTGGGCACATCAACTTCAGAAATTTTACAGTCCGTAAACTCCATGGCTTTGCCCATGATGTCTTTCACCACAACTTTGTCGGCTTCTGTTTTGGCATAGATTACGTCTTTGATTTGGATTTTGCCGTTTAAGATAACATTAAATTCGCACATAACTTTCACACCAATAAAAAACACTTCACTGAAATAAAAGGACTTGCATACAAAACCATAAAACATACACTAGATGTTCTGTGGGAATATTCAGTCTGTCTCTGAAAATATGTATCTTACATTCTATCAGTAATGTCAAGATCATTGGCTAGATGTTTTCTGTCAGCTATATTGAGGTATCATTTGCGCTTTTTATCGACCTGTATATTTTCCAGGTGTGTAGCCACTCTATAGCAGCATAGCTGAATAATTATTAAAATATTGTAAATCTGCTTTAGTGAGTAAATCTACCAATTTCTTAGAACTATCATGGTGTTAGTTTTCATTATGCCTTCGACACGGCGGATTTTTTCTATACACTCATTGACTTCGGTGACGTTCATACCGGTTATGACTACGATGATATCGTATTCGCCTGTGACTTCATAGATGGTTTCAACATTGGGGAGGGCTTGGATTATTTTGGACACTTCCTGTGTGGGGTAAGCGGGGTTGGTTGCGAGTAGAGTGATAGCTTGAGCGCCTTCTACGGTGCCAACTTTAACTGTGAATTTTTTGATGATGCCTTCATCGGTGAGTGTTTTGATTCTTTTGCGGACGGCGCCTTCTGAGAGGCCGATTTTGTTGCCGATGTCGGTGTATCCTGCCCGTGCGTCGTCTTTTAGAGTTTTTATGATTTGCTTGTCTTTCTCATCCATATTTTTTGCCTAAGGTTGTTTGGTGTGGAAACACTTTAACGTTTTCCATACTGAAAGGGCAGGTTTAGTGCGGTTTTAGTCCTTTCAGGCTGTTTGTGACTTGTGTATTTGTGTGTTTATGACTGCTATCTGCCTGCACCAAATGGAACATTAAAACTCCAACTTGTAACAAATAGGTCACAACATTTAAAAGATGCCTGGAATACCCAAATGACGTTTCTTAACAAAAAATAAGTGACGAACAAAAAATGATTAACCAAGTAAACCAACCCGAAGAGGTGAAGGCTATCTCGAAAGCAAAATGTCCTGATTGCGATGCAGAACTCGATGTGCCCTCAAACATTGAAAAAGGAGAAATTCTAAGCTGTTCCGGATGCGGCCTTGAACTTGAAGTTAAACAGGTAAAGGACGGATGCATAGACCTTCAAGAACTCACCATTGAAGGGGAAGACTGGGGCGAATAAACGGGTATCCACCAATATCCAACCTTGTTAAACCACCCTTTTAAGGCAAACTTTTCTATGGGAGCGACTAAGCGATGAGCATTGCCCTTCTCTATGAACGCTCTGAAAATGACGAAAACGGCATCAAACTCACCGCCCAGCAACTCGGCATCGATTTAACCTACCTCCCATTCCGTAAAATTGCGTTATCCATCGGCAAAAACGGCTTCAGCGCCAAAACTAAAGGCAAAAACTATACCCAAATATTCCACGACATCAAAGTCGTCCTTAACCGTGCCCAGAGCAAAAACCGGCGACTTCAAGCCTCCTACACCATGGAAGCCTTGGGCAAAAAAACCGTAAACTCATCACAAATCGAATTTATCTGCTACAGCAAGCTCCGCACTCTGCTAAACCTCAACAAAGAAGGCATCCCTATTCCCAAAACGGTGTTTGTGCCCTGCGATGCATTCGACACCATGAAGAACGGCAGAGAAATCCATAACGAAAAAGACATAGCTGATCTCTTTGAACAGGAAATCCCTCTATCTGAGGGTATCGTTATCAAAGCGGATGCTGGAACACATGGCAAAATGATTATGCTCTCCAAAAACCGCGAAGAATTGGAAAATAACATAAAAGAAACCAAACCAGGTATCATCAACCCTATCGGAGTTGTTGCACAGGAATTGATCCAGAAATGGTTCTATGACCTGCGAATAATCGTCTCTAAAGAGAAGGGCAAAGAACCCGTTTGCCACCACACCGGCATGGTGCGAGCAGGCTTCAAGGATTTCCGTACCAACACCTTTCTGGGAAACCTTGTTTTCGATGCTAAACTACCGCAGTGTTTGCAAGAGATGGCGGTGAAATGCGGCAAAACCCTAAGCGGAAACAGCCAAGCATGGATACTGGCATTAGATGCCATGGTGAACGTTGGGAAAAACAAAAGCGCCGACGAAACCTACCTTAAATCACAGCTGGATATAGCAACAGATGCATGGGCCGCTGTGCAAAACATCAAAAAAGACGAGTCCCGCCTCACAGATTTTCAAACCTGGAACAACCGGCTTGAAGCCCAGTTTAAGGCATATAAAGACATTTCTGCTTACGAAAATATTAAAAACATAATCGAAGAAAATCTACAAACCAACAAAGGCGCCTTAGTATTTCATGAAGCAAATTCATGCCCCGAATTCTGGGAGAACACACGACTCGCAACCGGGCTCAACGTGGCCGAGCCGTTGCTTAAGGGCGCACAGAGCCTAATCGACCATTAACAAAGAGGAAATAACCATGAAAATCGGAATAATCGGAGGTTCAGGATACGTCGGTAGCGAACTACTCAGACTGCTCCTTATGCACCCGGGGGCGGAGGTAACAATGGTTACTTCTCGCCATGATGCGGGTGAATTCATCTTCAATATGCACCCCAATCTGCGTGGCTTAACACAGCTCAAGTTTGTGCCCCAAGATATGGCTGAAATCCAAAAAAACTGTGACTTAGTCTTCACAGCCACCCCGCACGGTAGCTCCCAAAACCTGGTGCCTAAACTTCTCGAGGTAGGCCTCAAAGTAATAGATATGAGCGCTGATTTCCGCCTCAAGAACCCTGCAGATTATGAGACATACTACGGCTGGAAACACGAAAACCCCGAAATGCTAAAAAAAGCTGTCTACGGCTTACCGGAGTTACATCGCGACGAGATCAAGAGCGCCAAACTCATTGCATGTCCCGGTTGTGAAGCAACCGCAGCCATCTTAGGCTTAGCGCCCATCATCAAAGCCGGCTTAATTGACAAAGACAAAATTATAGTAGATCTAAAAGTCGGCTCTTCAGGAGGCGGTAGCAAACCCAACGTGGCCTCACATCACCCTGAACGGTTCAGCGGTGTACGCCCCTACAAAGTCGTCGGACACCGCCACATTGCAGAAGTCGAACAGGAACTCGCACCACTGGGCGAACCCGTTAAAATATCATTCACCCCCCATGCCGTCAACATGGTTCGTGGCATACTTGCAACCATTCACACTTTCCCCAAGCACCCCTTCACAAACAAAGACATCTGGAAGGCATTACGTGGCATGTATGGCAATGAACCCTTCATCCGCCTTGTAAAATACCTCAAGGGGCCATATCAGTTACCAGACCCTAAAATAGTCATGGGCACAAACTTCTGTGACATCGGCTTTGAAATCGACGAACATACCAACCGGCTCATAATGTTCACAGCACTCGACAACATGGTCAAGGGTGCAGCAGGCCAAGGCATCCAGTGCCTAAACATACTTATGGGCATCGACGAAACCACAAGCCTCAAGAGTACTGGATTCCACCCCATATAGGTGCATACTATGTTGCTTGTTATAAAACTCGGCGGGTCCATCCTAAAAGCCGGTGCCTCACAGAGTCTCACAGCTGACCTAAAAGAAGTCACCAAACAGCACCGCATCGTGTTGGTACATGGCGGCGGCGTAGAAGTCACCGAAATCGCTTCCAAACTGGGCAAAGAACAAAAATTCATCATGTCCCCCGAGGGTTTTCGTAGCCGTTACACCGACAAAGAAACAATCGAAATCTACACCATGGTTATGGCGGGCAAAATCAACAAGCAAATCGTGCTGGCCCTCAAAACCCAAGATATATCCGCGATTGGGCTCAGCGGGCTTGACGCCTCCCTCCTTAAAGCTGAGCGTAAACTCAAACTCATCGCAGTCGATGAGCGGGGACGCAAAAAAGTCATCGACGGAGGCTACACCGGCAAAATCACCCAAGTCAACACCGACCTCCTAAATCTGTTGCTTGAGAAGGGCTATGTCCCAGTCGTTACCCCTATCGCCATAAGTCAAGACAATGAACCACTTAACGTGGATGGCGACCGCACCGCAGCCATAGTTGCAGGGGCCCTCAAAGCCGACAAACTTATCATACTCACCGACGTAGAAGGCCTAATGCTCAAAGGCGAGTGTATCCCCAAAATCGCGGCAACTGAAGTCAAAGAAATTCTCTCAAAAATCGGTGGTGGTATGAGCACCAAGATCCATGCGGGCCTCGAAGCCCTCAACCAAGGTGTCAAAGAAATTCTTGTTACCTCCGGCACTGCCAATCAGCCCATCACGGCAGCTCTTAATCATCAAGTTGGTACAGTGATAACAAGTGAATGAACAGCAAATCATGGAAACTGAAAACCGCTACTTAGCCAACGTGTTCTCCAAGAAACCCGTTGTACTTACAAGCGGTAAAGGCGCCCTGTTATGGGACATTAACGGCAGAGAATACCTAGACTGCTCAAGTAGCTATGGCGTCGCGGCGCTGGGTCATTGTCATCCCAAAATCGTTGAAGCCATAAAAACTCAGGTCGAGCAACTCATAACCTGTCATGGCAGCTATTACAACGATAAACGTGCCGAATTTATAGAAAAGCTGATAAAAATAACGCCTAAAGGCTTAGACAAGGCGTTTCTCTCCAACAGTGGAGCCGAAAGCGTTGAATGCGCCATCAAATTAGCACGTAAAGCCACCAGCAAAACCGAAATAATCGCCTTGATGGGCTCCTTTCATGGCAAAACCATGGGTGCATTATCGGCGTCATGGGACAAAAAATACCGTGATCCCTTTCTCCCCCTTATTCCTGACATCAAACATGTTGCCCCCGACAATCCCGACAAAATACGTGAGGCAATAACCGATAAAACCGCCGCCGTCCTTATGGAACCCATCCGCGGCGAAGGAGGCATCCGCATACCTCCAAACGGGTACCTCCGAGAGGTCAAAGAAATTTGTAACAAACATGGTGTCTTGCTTATTCTCGACGAGGTACAGACCAGTTTTGGGCGGACCGGGAAACTGTTTGGTTGCCAAAACTGGGAGGTCACCCCTGATATAATGTGTCTGGCGAAGCCTTTTGCAGGCGGCTTACCCATCGGCATAACCGTTGCCACCGAATCTCTCATGTCCACGCTTAAAACGGGTGAGCACTCAACAACTTTCAGCGGTAGCCCCCTTGTTTGTGCTGCTGGATGTGCTGCCATAGACACACTCATAGAAGAAAAGCTTGCTGATAAAGCCGCTTTAAACGGCAAATACTTCAAAACTCAACTTGAAGAACTGGCGGCAAAACATAAAATCATCAAGGAAATCCGCGGTTTAGGTTTAATGCTGGGTATGGAGTTCCGTTATGACGTCCACAGCGTACTTTTAAAGGCGCTGAACCGCGGCGTCTTGATTGTGGATGCTGGCAGAACCGTAGTACGGTTATTACCACCGTTGGTTATAACTAAATCCCAAATTGATCATGCAATAACTGTTCTCGATGCAGTGTTGGAGGAAGAAGAAAATGAGCGAGCAAGCAGCAGCCGTACGGTTTCTAACTAACCTCTTAGGTATCTACAGCCCCAGCGGCAACGAACAGGCCATAGGCGCATTTTTAGCCTCTGAAATGAAGCGGATGGGTTTTGAAGTCGGTATCGATATGATAGGTAACGTCATTGGTGTCGTCGGCAAAGGTGCGCCAGTCATTTTGCTCTGTGGTCACATGGATACCGTTGCAGGGCATGTTCCTCTTCGCATCGAAGAGGGCAAAATCTACGCACGCGGTGCAGTAGACGCTAAGGGTCCCCTTGCCGCTATGATCATGGCAGCCGCCCAAGCCGCCAAATCACCCGGATTTAAAGGCAAAATTCTCATCGCAAGTGTTGTCGAAGAAGAAGCCACAAGCAAAGGTGTGCGTTATCTCATCACAGAGGGTATAAACGCAGACTATGCCATCTTTGGTGAACCCAGCGGAGTTGAAAATATAACGATGGGTTACAAGGGGCAGATTCAGCTAAAAATCACCGTGAAAACCGAAACGGGGCATGCTTCTACGCCTTGGCTCTATGACAACGCGTTGGATAAAGCCTACGAATTGTGGTCACAAATCAAATCCGCCTGCACTTATCCCTCAATGGATCCACAGGAAACACCTTTCACCTCAATAACGGTCTGCTTAGTTAAGATGGTGGGGGGATGGGGCAACTCGATTATCCCATTCGAAGCAGAGATGATTCTTGACGTGCGCGTGCCCATCCAGTTCACCACAACGCAGGTTTACGATAAAATGATAAAAATAATCGCCAATTACCAGAACGCTAATCCCAAAGTCAACGTAAACCCTGCGGTGCTCGACACCGTGGAGCCCTTTGAAGCCAATAAAACCTCCCCACTAGTCCATGTTCTTTCATCTTCAGTTCGCAAAATTCTCAACAAACCCGCCACGCTCCTGCGCAAAACCGGCACAGGCGACATGAACCTCCTCGGCAAAGCAATGAACCTCCCCATAGTCACATACGGCCCAGGCGACTCACACCTCGACCACACCATGGATGAACACATAGAAATCAACGAGTACCTCCAAGCCATCGCAGTGTACAAAGAAACCATTCTACATCTAACAGAACTGCATAACAATAAAAACGAGCATGGGACAGGCAAATCGGTATAAACTCATGTTAAAGTACCTAACTTTAATCATTCCTGTATTGCTCTACATGTATAGTGGAAGTAAATAGTCCAATTTAGGCTCTAAATAGAAAATATGGCGGGCGGGGAGGGATTTGAACCCTCGACCCCCAACTTAGGAGGCTGGTGCTCTTTACGTGGTTGCCGATGATTACAACATCCAATCCGTACTGAGCTACTCGCCCATTATCTTTGTATGTTGAAATAGAGTTTGCTTTAGAGTTATTTATACCCAAACTATTAACCTATTTTTAACTGGTCTACTTTGATTATTCCATTATTTACCACGTGAAGTTATACCCTAGGATGTTAACGTATAATCTCCTGTCGTGAATCCAATATAATGAGCAACTCTGCAGTTGTTCCCTTTTTTTCTCTGCCTCCATCAATCCATATATGGGACCGATTATCTTCAAACTTGGACACTAGCAGTGCATATACAATACGGTCGTTTAGCTTCCGCTTTAGCATCTTGCCCTTTAGTTACCGCTGTGAACTAAATCGATAAAAATGGAGTGTTGTAAAGTCTGCTTTGTAATGTTGTCTGTATTGTAAAAAGAAAAAAGCAGTTGCTAAGCTGGTTTCCAGTACTCAAGGCCAAGTGTTGCTGCTTCGCGGACAAGTCGCGTTAGCTCTGGTTTAATCGTTGCAAAGTTACCCACTGTGACATGGCGGATTTTTTTGTTTTGCTCGGCGATGCCGCGTCTTTTAACAATGTCTGAAGCGATACTGGTGCCCATAGCGAATTCGATGTCAAAGCGGTTTTGGTAGCGGCTTATCCACACGAAATCTTTGTTTTCCAGTTTATAGACTATTTTACCCTGTTTTACCAGTTCGACGGCCTCAGGAGCTTCGCTTTTAATGAGTAGGCGGAGATTTTGCAGGGTTTCTTGCTGCAATAGATCGAGGTTACCTAGGATTTCGTTAATGGTTCGCTGTTTTTTTTGTGTTTTTGACATACTAGATGTGTTGTTTTTGCGGTTCTTATTTTTGCTGTCATAGAAGCGCTTTGCTTAGAGGAATGAGGCTTGATAGCATTCTTCGTGTCTTAGTGCGGTGCATTTTCGGGTTGCAACCATTTGTCCCTCAAGAATGGGTTTGTGGCATATTAGGCAGAGAAGGCGACCCTTCTTCTGTATACGAACAATGTGTCTATGGTTTAACACATAATGATTAGTTGGCACATCACTCACCATGTTCTGCTTGGTTTTAGGACGTAAAAGCGTTTTTGTCAAGATTTCTGGACTAAGGCTTAGTCAAGGTTTCTTGACTAAAAATTTTTACATGTACACCCGTTATTCATGCGCTTTTCTTTCGTTTGGTACATCAGATAGGCGGGCTTCTTGCTCTGTCTTTTTATCTCTACTTAAAGGATCGGTTGGTCTGCTGGCTGGGTTGTGTTATTGTTTCTTTTGGGTTTTATTGGCTAACATTAAATAGGTCTGTTGCAGTTTCTATCTCGATAATCCATGGCAAAGCCCATCTGTCAAGTCTGCGGCCAAACCTACCGCGGAATTGCTCTAAATACTGTAAAAAACGGCAAAGAAGTCGAAGTCTGTCCAGCTTGCTACAAAACGTTGGACGCAGAATACCGGAAAAACAGTTGTATGGCATGCGTATTTTTCCATATAGGAAACTGTGAGCTTTTCGGAACTGAACTCGACGAGCCCTACGTGCAGAACGCTCGATGTGAGTACTTTACAACTAGTAACAACCCTGATGTTGTAGCGGATGTGAAGGCTAAAGCCGAGGCTACCCGCAAAGAATTCAAAGAAAAACCTGCCAAGCTTTTAACCATTGACGAACTTGTCGCGGAATTGGGCAAACGGGGCCAGATGCTTACGTACTTCTGTTGTCACTGCGGTACACCCCTTAAAATCGGCATCAAGCAGGAAATCCAGAAAGCTTGTCCCAACTGTAAGTATGATTTGTCAGCTATAGATTTGGCAAAGTTAATCCGTCAACACCTCTGAGGTTTCTGCCAACCCCTTTTACCTCAAACTTGACCGGAGACTATGTTTTTCTCTAAGCCGTGACTTGTTTGTGTTGGTTTTATATATAGACGCAGAATAAGTTTGACTTCGCCAATGTTTAATTAGTCCAGTAAGTGTTTACTTGCTTGGTGAGGAGCGCCTGTGAAGCGGACGGAGAACCCTCTCCCTTCCAATTTGGGTATTCTATCCGTTGGAGTAGGAACAGACTCACCATTTCTATTTCTAACTTGTTGATTAGATTGTTTGTGCAAGATTAAAGAATATGTTTGTAAACATGATAATGAACGATACAGCTGAACAGTGTGCCCTAAGTTTGTTCGATGGCGGATTTGCTGGGTGCACAATAGATTGCCGGAGGCTAAAAAACAGGCCGTTCATTTGCATCATTAACCCGCCAGTTAAAATTACTCTTGTAGTTGAGCCACAGGTTGCCTGGGTCTCTGAACGGTTGATGGCAATATTTTTATGTTATCGGTTCATTTAGGCAACTGAGTGCGGCAAATATGAAGATGCGAACCATAAAATTTCCTGCGGAACGTCTTGTAGATTTTATGCAAGGAAAAACCTGTGTCTTTGCCTCAAGTATCCCTAGTGACACAGAGCTTTTAGATGTAAAAATGGATTTGCTGAGCCGACAGGTTACCCTGATAATTAGGAGTAACAACTTTGAAGACATCGCTGAAGGCTTGCCCATTCCCGAATTCAGTCTAACAACCATAACCGAAGTCATCGTTCCATCGTCTCCAAAACCAGTTAATCCTGTGCAAAGGGGTGTTGAACCAAAGCCTGTATCTGCGTCCCCTCAGTCTGCACCATTGATACCTCAACCTCCACAGCCATCCCTTAGTCGTTATGCCGCAAAGATGGAGAACGAGTTCAGTCCCGACCAGCGCAAGCTTCTCAGTTTCACCATCAAAGAAGACTGCGTGATAGTAAAACCGGTGATGTTTCTCAAGGCTGAGTGGGAAGATATCAACGAGACCGTACGGAGCCTTGGCGGCAGATGGATTAAAGGCGACATCATTAGCTACTGGGAAATCCCTCTCCAATAAAACGACCCCACCAAAGCATATGTATCTCAACACAGAAATCCCCATTAACAGACAGAAAACCGTAAGTCTGCTTGTAAATGCAGGTATGTAACCTGCTCAGCTAAGTGTTCATGCCATAACATACCTGCTTGTGCAGTCAGGGTCTCACGCTGTATCCAATAACCTGACTGATTTTAATAACCGGAACTTTATTGTGTTAACCCACAGGTTTTGGGTAATAGGTCTTTGAATACTTCAAGAATTTCTTCAGTTTTCTTTGGCAAAGCACACAAATACTCATGACCACTCTTCTCAACAATCATCCGCATCTTTGAAAGCAGAAGTAAAACCTCCCGAACAGACACCACCCCAACCAATTTATGTTCACGAAGCCGCTGCAAAATCTTGAAATACAAACGCATAGCCAAAAACACCACAACAAAATAACCCCTAACAGCATCATCACAACCCAAATACGACCGGTCAGCCTCCAAATCATTCTTCATAAAATCAAACGCCTGCTCAATCTCCTCACGCACCTTATACTGCTCATAAACCACCCCAGGTTCAACATCCAAATCAGACAACAACCCAAACACACCCATCAATCGCTGCCTCTCACAAAACTCACCCATAGACAACACCCCCAAACGCACTTTCCCCAAAAACCTATCCTCCGCAACCGCTCGCAACTCTGGATCCGAAAACAAATACAAAAACCCATAAGACAAAGTCTTAACTTTACAAAAAGCAACATTTCGCTTCCCATACTCAAAAACCCCACTCATCTCAAAATCCAAAGGAATTAACGTAGAATTTTTCTTCAAAGCAACAATATAATGAATCCCCTCTTTTTGCAGTTGCAAAAGTTCTTCATAAGAAGTAAATCCGCGATCCATAACAAACCCAATATCTTTACTGGGAAAGCGTTCTATGAAATATTTGAGAACCTTAATTTCTTTAATGGACCCATAAAATACGTCTATTGCTGTGGGCAGATAGGTGCTTGTGGAAAAAGCTAGGGCTATTTTTATTTGGTTTACACGTTTTTTCTGTGGGTTGTAGCCTTTTTCAGCTAGTTTAAGGTTTTTGGAGTGGGAGAGAATTGAGGTTAGGTCGTAGAAAAGCATACCACCTTGTGGGGAGAGATCGTGAAATAGTGTGTAGGTTTCTTGTATCATGTGTCCTATTGTTGTTAGTGTTGTTGTGATGTTTGTTGGGGTGAGGTTTGCTTTGAGTTTTGTTGAGGTGTAGGTGTCTTCCCATATGGGTTGGGTGAGGCGTATGGGGCTGGGGTTTAGGGCGCGAGTGATTGAGAGGGCGATTAGTTCGTTTTGGTGGGGTAGGTTTTGTGTTGTTTGTTGGAGGTCTTTTGAGAGCTGCATTAGGAGTTGTGAGCTTCCGTATTCGTATATTTTTGTGGTGGGTAGGGTTGTTGTTTTTTGTTGTTTGGGTTTGTATTGTCCGTTTGGGGTTATGCTGCCTATGTATTGGGTGGTTTTTTGTGTTTTTTTGGTTTGTTTGTTCCATTTGGTGTGTATTTTGTAGGCGTAGTAGTGGTTTTTTATTTTTCTGAGTTCTATGCGCGTGTTTTCTTGGTTTTTGATTTGTTTTAGTGTGTCTAGTATTGGTTGTGGCGTATTTTGCATTGTGTTAACCTGTGGGTTAATTTGTGGGTTAACTGTTTTTTAAGGTTTATGGCTTATTTCCTGAATTCCCGATAACCCGTAACTATGTTTGTGGTGGGGTTATATCAAGTGCTTTGTAGAGTTGTTTTTGTTTCTCAGTCATTTCACCCACTTTTAAAACCTGATCGGGATACTCAAAACACTCAATAACATCTAAACGATCAATCAAACCCTGCATTGTATAGTCTTTAAACAAACCAGCCGTTTGCATATGCTTTTTAATATAAGACAAATAAATCAAACCAACATAACAAACAAAGAGTTTTCCATCCAACCCCGCCTCAGACGACACAAGCGCACGCCGAAGATTCAAACGATCCTCAACATTACCAAACGCCTTCTCAACCAAATCCCTATTACGATACAACTCCAAAGCACCAACAAAACCTAAATCACCACTTGATAACAACGCGAAAAACCCAAAATAACGCTTAACAACCCCAACCGCCACCTCATTAACCACAACAACCACCCCACCGCCATCAGCAGACTCTTTAACAGTAAAATACTTCTCATAACCAGCAACATGCTCTTGTTTGCGTTTACCACTAAGAAGCTCACTTCGCATCACCGCAAGACGCCTATCAAACGCTTTCTTATCCTCCGCCGCACGCTCCACATCATAAAACAAATGCAAAAAAACCCTACTGTCACTAACACCACCAACAACCCCCCAATCTACAGGCACAGTTAACGAATACAACTCATACTGCTCACTATAATTCTCAAAACCCGAAACCGTATCATACACCCTGTCTAACGCTTCGCGTACAAAGCCAAGTGACATCTTTAAGGACACCAAAAACTCTACCTTATCTTTTATGAGCAAATCCACATTTGCCCTGCTATAGAACCCGCGGTCTAAAACTAGTTTCACATCCTCAAACCCTAACGCTTTAAAATCAGTCAAAAGACGCTTAACCGTACTAACATCCACTATGTTACCTGCTAGTTTTCGGTAATAGAAGGGTAAATTGGTGTCCTCGCCATAGGCCAAAGCAAGATTGATTTGGGGGAGGTTGTCGTGTTCTTTGTTTTTGCCCCATTGTACCTGTTTTAATGTTTCTGAGTAGCTAGATATGCTGGTGGTGTCGTAGAGCCAGCATTCTTTTTTTGCGTGTCTTGTTGCGAATTGTTTTAGGAACATGTTTTTAGCGTTTTCTGTTATGCTGGCAAAGATTTCGCTGCTACGCTGACTGGATATGTTGTTTTGGTAGGGGTGTTTGTGTAGTTGGTTCCATTTTTCGAATCGGTACAGCGGTGAGTTGTCTTCGAGGGTTAGGTAGTAGGCTATTGATAGGATTTGTTTGTAGGTTTGGGGGAAGGTTGTTTGTAGGTCTTGTTCTATGTTGAGTTTTTGGGTTATTTGGTCTAGGAGGTGGGTTGCGCCGTAGAATTTGCGGTTCATTGTTGTTGGGGGTGGTGGGGTGTTGTTGTTGGTTGTTGTTGGTTGGGTTTTGTTTTGGTGTTTTTTGTTGCGTTGGTCGGTTGGTATTATTTGGTTTGTGTTTGGGTCGCGTTTGCCTATGAGTGTTCGGTGGGCTCGGGGTTGTTTTTTGGTTTTGTCCCAGTATGATGTTGATTGGTATACGTATGTTATGTTGGTTCGTTTGTCGTGTTGGTTTATGATGCCCATTGTTACCACTTCATAGTTAGGTGTTATAACGCATAACTATGTTGTGGGTTATAAATTTTTTGTTTTTGTTTTGTGGTGTTAT
>JAIRTW010000083.1 GCA_031254875.1 Candidatus Bathycorpusculum termitum | reverse complement strand
TTTATGTGTGTCATAGTTGAGGGTCGTGGTGTCTTGGATGGCTAATAAGATGTTGTCTTGGTTGCGGTTGTTTGTGGCAGTTTGGTGAGCGGCTAGTATGTTTTCTTTGGTGAATTCTTCATTGCCTATCATGCGGTAAGCCGCTTTGGCGTTTGCGCGACTCCCCGTGGCTAGCCATATCGATTTCTCGGGTTCTTGTGCAAGATCACTCATCACCCGCAGAAAGCGTTTCTCTAAACGTTTGGATCCAAAATTAACTGTTTGAAACTCTTTTTTCACCCAATCGTTGACATCCCCCGTCAAGACAAACGCACAACCACACTACCAAACACACACGCCCTCATTTATCTTAGCAAAAAAATTGTGGGTCAAGATAAGATTGATGATGCAGTGTTTATAAATCGGTATTGCGTTTTGTCCAAAATGCAAAAACACTCAACCGTTATAATTGTCCTCTGTGATTTTTATAGTTCTGGCCATTTCTTCACGGCCTATGCGTTGTCGCTTATGCAAATTTTAAAGTCCGCCTCCAAACTTGAACATCTCCTAACCACCGTATATACGAAGAGCTAAACTACCTCCTGATCCTTTTGCATTTCTTCTTTTTCCCAGTTCAACCAGCGTTCGTGTTCTTTGGCTTTCTTGGATGTCTGATAGGTTTGCACTGGGTGTGAGCACGTTCTATGACTTTTTAGCGGTCAGACAAACCTTGTTTAGTATTCCATTAGTTAGCTGATGTAGGTCGATTGCTTTGCTATTCGAGTTTGTTGTTTTTTTATCGCATTGGTTGCACCAGTCTTTGTTGTGGGTCCATATGTTGTATGTCCATTCGTTAAATGTTGTGTCTTCTTGTTGGTTTGTGGGTTGGTTCATCTACAACTCTCCAAAGTAAGTATGCATACACAAGTCTCTCTTTTAAACATAACCCCAAAAACCCCCACATAACCCCAAAACCCTTCACCAACCAAATAAACCCCAAAATTAAAAAGAACACCCCATCAAAAATTATACCTCACAACACCACTCATCTAAAGTTCAAAATTCTGCGAATCGTTGAAGCATTGTAGGGTGTGCTTGATGATGCTACTCCGCTTGTGAAATAACCTATTTATTTAATTGAAACACTCAGGATTTCATATAGAGGTTTGAATGATGGGTGAAAAACTAGTTTCAAAAACCGTTTTTTTAGCAGGTATACTAGCGGCCATATTGGTTGCGTGTACGGTTTCTACTCTTGCATCTACTCAATTGATTGCGGGGCCGCAGGGTCCGTCAGGACCCCAAGGACCAAAAGGTGAGACAGGAACCGCTGGAGCTCAAGGACCCCCAGGCCCCACAGGACCAGCCGGCGCGGCTGGATCTCCCGGAGTAACCGGAGCAACCGGCACTGCTGGACCTACAGGACCTACAGGACCCACAGGACCCACAGGTAAAGACGGAAACACTACAAGGTATGTCATAGAAGGCTCATTTGATGTAACCAAAGAGGGCGACCTAATCAAATATGTAGACCACGATTGGGCATATGGGGCATATCATTGGAAAAAGATTGTTGTTCCTCAACTTACGTTATCGGACATGCCTTTTGTGCATGTTTATGTAAGAACCACTTTTGATGGTGTAGAAACCGATTCACAGCCTATACAGTTATGGAAAGACCCAAACCCGCCCATGGATTCAATTGTTCAAAGAACAGGGATGGTTCTCTATGATGAGGGATGTGTTTATGTATATTACAAAAAAGTCATAACACCCTTAGAAAGTGATGCCTACAGTTTGTATGAAACAATTGGCGAATACAACATAGTGGTAATTAAATAACATCAGTTCAAACGACGGCTAAACCGTCGTTTCTTTATTTTGATTCAATTTCTCCTGCAAACACATGCCTCAGATTTATGATACCACACAATCGTGGACTGAAGATAACGTGGTGCTGTAACAATCAACAACCCAAACAAAAACCCTCACAAAAAACCAACCCAAACCCTCAACCTCACTTTAGCAGATCTTGAATGAGCGGATCATTTTCTGAGGCTAAATCAAAAACCTTTGTGAAGGGTATAACACACCACTGCGACGTTAACAACGATTGACCAATTTGCCAACACTCATTTTGCGCCTGCTCAAGCAAAACACGCTGCGTAGAATTCTTTGGAAAAAGCCGCACACAAGCCCTCTTAGCTAACATCGTGGAAAAAACAAGCTGCTGATCCTCAACTTTCACTATCCTTGGACTAACAACCGCAAAACTACCCCCCCGCACCTCCCCCGTCTGCACCTGATTTGGGCGGCTCAATACGCTGTACGCAACTAAACTGCTTGTCTGCGCATGCTGACTATTATAACCCTTCCAATCCATCCTCCAATCCCTATAAAAACGACCCCTAAACGCACCAAACGATTTAGCAGACTCTTTTCCCCGATTTATCCACCATCTGACCATATTAGGATACTGAGCTAAAAAAGTGCAAGCTTCACTATCTAATTGACAAGTAAAGATTTCTGAAAGCGCCAATTTATACATCGTTATCACCCAAAGTAAGTATGCTTCATAAATTAAAGTACCGCTAAAAAATAAATATGAACCATTACCCTCTGCAGAGACCTATCTACGCGCTGACCTGTTGTCCTTGGCACCGTTACTCGATAATTTTCCAATTATCAACTTTTCCAAAACTAAAACCACCAAGTTCTGCTAAAACAGCCGCCAGACACCTGCGGCAACTAGCCGACACCCACTTGATTTTTGAATTGTGGATTGCAGAAAGTGCAAAATAAATCTCACCATCCGGGCGGTGTAGGGGAAAAATTCTGAATCATCGTGTAACAATAAATTGGGCGGTTTGGGCAATCAACTGATTGCATTCGAAGGTAAAATATCCCCTAACAGATGCCATAACGAAACTAACAACATAAACAAACCAGTTCTGTATTTTTAAAATTCTGGAATTCTATTTTTAGGTCTCTATATGCATAGGATAAGTAAAAATTCATCTAAACATAACCTAATGACAAAAATTTCAAACCTTTTTAAAAGACAGGCCTGTAAAGCCAAAACGGTCCTTAGGGCATATTCAATAGTTGGATTCGCCGCTTCAAATCAAAAAAAGACAAAAACGCGTCAAAAAAGTTGGTGTTAGTGTTGGGCTTGTCTTTTTTTGTCCTTCTTTGCTCAAATGTATTGCCCGCGTTTATTTTGTCGATTGTTACTGCTGTGTTTTTCCATTTGTTTTTACCTCTGGTTAGATCTGAGGGACCTGAAGAACAGGCAAGAGCCCAAAAAGTTCTAGTCGGCTGCATTATTGCAGGTGTGCTCATGGCCGTTGCTAAACCCATAGCTTTTTGGGTTACGGGTTGGAACACAACAATGCAACAAGGTCTGCCCACAGAACTAATCCGTGCTGTGGATAATCTCCTTCAGCTACTCATGTATATAGGGGTCGTGGTCGTCATCGCGGGCATCATCTATGGCGGCATACAACTAAGCAACACCACCCCAAACAACAAACCCGCTAGCTAGAACTGACCAAAAATGCTGCTCCAAGATCTGCTGATACTTATAGTAGCCATCCCCTGCTTTCTTTTTCTATCCGTTGCTTTCCCGCCAACACAGGGGTTATTTATTGGGTTGTGGTTTTTTTGTTTGACTTCTGATTTGTATTCGACCTACCTTTTTTACCTCGAAAATCCCAAGCGTTTTCGAGAAAATGAACGAAACAGACTTTTCAGCTCTCTCACAGAAAGATTTGGTTTCAAAAAAGCCGTCATTATTTTCCCCGTAGCAATTGAACTGCCTATACTGTTGTTTTTTTCTGTTCTGTTGCTTCAAATGCTCCACTCCTACATGTTTCCCAATGCCTCAAACGGGTTAGTTGCTTGTATCATGGCAAGTTTTGGCATATCTGCCGTTGGTCATCTGCAAGCGGCTGCTAAAAACGCCCAATGCACCCGTTAACACTGCAGCGAACACGCTCTTATGGGGGTTAAGTTGCTTTAGTTGGGGCATGATTTGCTCTACTGTTACAAACATATTAGTTATAACCTATTTTTTGACAATACTCTTTATAAATTCCGAGGAGATTTAATCTAACAATAAGGTAGTAACTAAAAAAAGTAAAAGAATGAGGGGTTATATGGTGGCAAATGAAAAATTAGCGATGCTTGATTTGATTGTTGAAACTCATGTAGGTTTGGAGCGGCAGGGTCCCGGCAGTGCTGAAATGACCCTCAAGGCCTTGAGTTTTTTGGATAATCTTGAGGGCATTTCGCGAGTAGTGGATTTAGGTTGTGGAACTGGCGGGCAAACGATGGTTCTTGCACAAAATATCAACGGAAATGTTATTGGTGTAGATATTTGCCCCGCTTTTATAGATGTTTTTAATGATAAGGTAAAAAAACTAAATCTTGAAGAAAGAGTAAAAGGGATTGTTGGCACAATAGAAGATCTTCCCTTTCAAAAAGAGGAGTTTGACCTTATTTGGTCCGAAGGGGTTATAGACAGTATAGGTTTTGAAAAAGGATTAAACTATTGGGATGGCTTTCTTAAGAAAAGAGGCTATATTGCCCTAACTTGTCCATCCTGGCTTACTGATGAACGCCCTGCCGAAATTGAAAAGTTTTGGGTTGACGCTGTTCAAGGCTTAGGTACAATAGCGCATAATATTTCAATAATGCAAAAAGCTGGTTATAGGCTTGTCACGACCTTTACGTTACCCGAAGAATGCTGGACGGACAATTATTTTATTCCGCGCGAAGCGGCAGAAAAAGCACTTTTAGAAAAATATACTGGAAATAAAACCGTTCAGGCCTATATTGAAGCTGAAAAGTATGAGGTGGAATTGTATTCAAAATATAAACAACATTATGGGTACGTTTTTTATGTCGGTCAAAAAAAATAAAAACAAAAGCGCGTATGCAGCCATGGCCCAACAGAGCTGACCTCACAGCAATTTTAGTTAGAACCCCCACTTGACTTGCCGATCAAGTTGGAGATAATTTTTTAGAATTTTGTTGAATCCAAGCGTTTGCCATCAACTTGATAAATTCAACGGTCAACCTTTTCCTTAACAATCGGGGCACCCACTGAAATTTCTGAATCCATACTGATCCGGCTTTTCTGCGCTTCAGCCATAGTGTACCAATGATTTATTCCAACCGCAAAATAATAAAAATAAAACAGCACCTTGTTTCTTTGATCAGGCTTTAACGCGTTTACTTCATCCTCATATATAGAAACAAAAGTCATAATGCTGTGTTATAGTGCAAGCGACATGGTTTGGGTTAAAACGTAGTTGTAACAGCTATGTTTAGACCAAAACTATGTCATCAGCTATCTATGTAGTATTTTCTTCGACCATCGTTTTTGCCAACGCGCGTCCGTTCCACTCTGTATTTTTGTAATATTAATCCCAGCTTTGTTTTGTTCCAATACTTATCAAATTCCTCTCTGCTGATAAATCTCTCCAACGAAACCTCCCATAGTACTTCATGGATCTGACTAAGTATAACTTGACTATTTCCCAAAACACGAAGCTGGTGTAGGGCTTTTTCTATTTCTTTGCGGTCTTTTGCGGTCCGGTTTAGTTTTTCTGCAGCTAAGCGCCCGGTTTGGGTTAAGCTGTAAAAGCTGTATCCATACGCTTTTGGAGAGGGTAAAGAAGCGTTTTGTTGGGCTATCAGCAGCGGCTTAATAAATCCATTCTTAGTTAAGCGATACATTGACTGTCTAAGTGCATGTTCTTTTCGAAGTTTTTTTTGATATTTTTTTGGAAGAGCGTTATACTCTATTTTATATGTGGCGTAGAGGTCAAACCAAATGGGGTTGGGTTGACCTTTTGGTTCATCACTTTCTAACATCAATAGGAGAATTTTCTTTTCGTGTTTGCCCAATTTATTAGTCGTCAAGCCAAGCGGCTTCTCCTGTGTTACTGTCTAAGCGGCCTTCTCGTGGGAGGGGTTTGCATCGTCTGCAGAAAATTTGTAGTGTTTGATTTTCAATCCCCTCCACGGTAAATTCATGATTTGAATTGCATTTATTGCAGTGTACCTGAAAGGTGCGCGGTTTGATATCTACATGTTCAAACAGCAAGTTTTGTTTCTGCACCAAAACAGCTCGATTTTTAAAATTAATGTTGTAATGTCGACCGCAGGCACAATCATAACTAACCGCTAACAGTATAGCCTGCTGAAACTCTTGCCTATCAGCCGCTTGTTCCATATCTGAATTTTTTAGCTGTGAAATTGCTGGAGTGTTTGGTTTAGGGTCATCTTGCCGCATTAGGCTCTCTGGTGACAGCGATGAAAGTGGGGCTGGTTTTGTCATTGTTGGTGTTGGTTGGGTATTGGTTTCTTTTTCTATGGGTGTTTCTGTTTTGTCTATCGCTTCTTTGGGGTATATTGGTTGGGGGGCTCTTTGGGGTATGGTGTAGGTTGTTTGGTTTTTTGTTTCTTGGAGTGTTGGTTGGGGGTTGGTTTCTTTGGCATATGGTTGGGGTTGGTTTCTTTGTATAAAGGGGGTTAGGGCTTGCATTAGGGCGTGGGCGACGACTGGGGTTTTAAATTTTTCTACCAGCCTTTCTTGCTGGGTTGCGGGAAATTGTGAAAGGAGATATAGATGTTCCAGGGTGATTTCGGGATGTTTTTTTAGGGCGTCTTCGAGAACTATTTTGGCCTCGGGGATTAAGCTGTTGAGTGTGAGGAGTTCTTCAAGTTCTTTACTTGATAGTGCTTCTTGATATGCTTTTTCTATGTCTATGCCTTTGTCTTGGTCTTTTTTTACTATATCGCAGAGTTTAAACCAGTTTAGGCGGCCTCTCCATCGGTTATAGCTGATGCAGAGGGCTCTTGATTGGAGGTCATCTGCTTCGCGTTCGAGGGCGTTTATGGTTTTCCAGCCGAGTTCTCTTGCGATTGCCCAGCGGTGTTCTCCATCAACCAGCTCATAGGTATCTAATACTTTTCGTACTACCACTGGGAGCGTTTTTTCGGGGCCGTCTTCACTCATGCGTTGCTTTAGATTATGCCGTTCTTGGGTTCCCAAAAAGTTGCAATTCCAGGCGTTGGCCCGGATCTGTTCTAAGTCAAGTTTTAACACAAAGCCAACTCCTTGAAAAGATAGCTGCTAAACTTGAGTGCGGCGCACTCTTTGGGCAGTGTGGGTGCGTATTGTTTGCAGGTTTCTGCCAACTCTGATAGGCGTCCTGTTCCAATATTTGCTGCCTGTGCAATTGTTTTTAGGCCCACTTGCTTTGCAAGTAATTCATCAGCGGCTAATAGAGCAGCGGCTGCAACTAGGGTTGCTTTTCGATTTGTTACAATCCCGGGATTTGCAAGCACAATCTCGATTGCATAGCGGTTGATTTTATTTGCATAGGCGTTGTCTATGGGGTTATTTTCAAGTTTGGACGTTAGTCTGTTTATGTGTCCAGCTACGAGGGTAGGGTCGGGGATTCGGGTTTCATTTTTTATAAAGTAGCCGGCTCTTTTCTCAATTTTCATGAGGTTTATAACTTTGAAGAGGGGTTGGAGTTTTTGGAGATATTCCTCAGCACTTAGAGGATAGTTTGAGCGTTTTATCGCTGTCCAAATTGATACGGTGGTCAGTTCGGTTCGGGTTAGGCGGATTTTGTGGTTGTTTTGGTGCTTCATTGTCCGCCGTAGTTTTTGCACATAATTAATTGCCAGCGGCTCTAAGGTATGGGGGAGCTCTAATTTTTGAATTGTATGGTTGATGTCGTGGGCTACGTTGAGTTCAGTGCGCTGGGCCGATTCCATTTCGGTGCCGATACAAAAACGGGTATATGCTATGGGGTTGTTGGGTGCCGTTTTAGGTATGCGTTCGGGTGGCGGCGCAAATTCGGCACTGCCCACTACCAACCCGCAATCCCTACAAACTATCTCTCCGTTTTCATTATCTGCCCAGAGATTTTTGCTGCTACATTCCAAGCATTTTTTAAACGTACTCCTACGCCTCCTTTAATATCTTAGTTAGTCGTAGAGTTGTGGCAAAGCAAGACGTATTGGTATAGCAAAGAAAGGGCGGTGGTTTGGGGTCTGTTTGGGGGCTGTCTGTGTTCATGTTGTTGCTCTTCATTTATCATCACCTAAGGTCGTTAGGGGGGGCTGCTGATTGATTGGCTGGTTGGTTTGTGTTGCGTTTTATTTTCTGGCGGTTACAGGTTCCCAGTGGGTTTGGGTTCTGATTTGTCTGGGTTAGATCCGGTGTTGTTTCAAATATGTCGGAGTGATGGTGTTGTGTTTGGTACATGTTCTGTCTTTCTTCTTCTATTATTATCATGGTATTCTCTCCTGAAATCAAGGGCGTGTTTTGTCCATGTTGCTAATGTTTTGTTTAGTTTTTTATTAGTCGTTTCAAGGGGGGTCTGTTTATTTGAAAAAGTTGTTGTCTTGTATGGTTTTGTGGATTTGTATGAATTGTCGGCGTTTGCAAAACGCCAAAATATGTGTCAACTCGGGGTCAGTGGCTTGGTCGTAGTCTTTTTTATATCCTATTTTGCCCGTGGTTACTCGGATTTCAATTTTTCCATCGGTGTCAAGGATTTGATAGAAACCCAGCTTTTCGCCGGTATATGTTTCAAGGATTTCCCATTCTTCAACAATGTTTACCAATTGTTTCACCTAACCAGAAGTTAAGTCTGAATTTAAAAGTCATCTGGTCCTTGAACGGAAACTCTTCTAACCCCTATGAACAGAGTTTCTTTGCAAAGGCCCTCAAAGCAACTCTAACAAAACAGCCTGTCTGACCGAAAAGTGAAAGCTGATATGGGACAAAAGATAGCCGTAGTACTCTACGGAATGCAGAAGAAAGCAACTCTAAGAGCTGATGAGATGTGAAGCAGAGACCGAGGATTGCAAGAATTAAACGTAAGCGCAACATATTCCAAAAAATATGCTCAAACAATTATCTTAGCCATAAGTTGCAGGTTCTTCTCGGCCGCTACTACCAAACAACAAAACCCAACAATTAAAAAACTTATGACTGTAATGCTGAGTGATGCGTAACGGCAATACACACCAGCTTATGAATATTTACAACTGTAATACTTTGTAGTGTGGAGGCGCTTTTGGTGTATAGGTAGCGGGATGTTTTGGAGACGGGGTTTTTTGATTTGAAGAATTATTTGGAGCTGAAGCGGTTGCGTGTGCATTCGTCTGAGGTTTTGGAGGAAAGTTGTTTTGTGCCTTTATTTCTTTGTTTGTGGTTTGAGTTGTCGTGTTGGTTGGGGGGTTTTTTGAAGGCTAAGTCTATGAGTAAGGTGGGGTTGTTTTTGGGGCTGGAGAAAATCAAAGTAGTTCTAATGCTTGATGGTTGCCGATTATTATTAAATCCCTCGCTAACGCAATGCACCATATTTTTGAAACCTGCGGGCTATCCGAAGGCGACTTAAACAATATGTCACAAACAAATAACCCTTCTTTGTTGTGCTCAAAACACACAGAATTTAGGTTTTACGTTTGGGTTCGAAAGATGTTATTGGTACTTCAGAACGTCGAGCGGGCTTTTGTCTGTTTGAGTGTAGCGTCTGTCCCATTTTTGAAATCAAAAATCTTTTTTCGCGTCTTACTCAGGGATATAATCAGTCTATTTTACCTCAACGATAAGTTCAACTCCATCCCTAATAGTTCCAACGCCCTCAACATCCATCCTATAGTGTACATAAAAAACATATGTCCCGGGTGGTTTAGTCATAGTAAAGTTAAAAGCTCTTGACATTTTATCATTCGCTCTTAGAACTTCCTCGTGCAACTCTGTTGTTTCAACGTGAATATAATCCGTATCATTAATTTCATGAAAGTACATACACGGCATAAATCCATTAGAAGAAACATTAACATCTTTACCACATTTATTAGTTATTGTTGCAGTAAAAGATATTTTTTCCCCCGCATTAAAAACAGTATTACACAAATCTACCTCAAGAGGAAAATCTTTAACACTAATAGATTTTTCTTTTCCGTTAAAATCCCCCCTTAAACCAAAGTTCAAGGCCACCCCAACAAAAAGAACAAAACAAACCCCCATAACAATAAAAACCAGAAATACCCGCTTACTCAACCTCATCATTCATCAAACACCCAACATAAAAAAGGGAATTTAAAGATTACTAAGACAAATATGTGCGCATTCATACCGCCTTCGTGCATAGCCGCTATTGCAATGTATCCGAAATCATTACTGTTATTTCCATCTCATCGGTTAGTGTAGTCTATGTATATTTTTGGAATGGCGGCACAAATACTTGGGATCTAGTTGGAAGTCGAGTCAGCCTATCTGCAATTTATTATACTTGGTGTGACTTTGGATACACTAATATTACAGTTGTAAAAGCCAATTCCGTTTGCTCTATGGGGAAGAGGCTGAGACGGGGTGTGGGGCTTTTTTTGGACTAATTCTGGACGCATCGATTTTAAACGTTCATAGATTATAATGCAGAATAATAACCAAAATGCGCCAAACAAACAGCCGCCTATAACATCGCTTAACCAGTGGACATTTAGGTAAACTCTGTCAAAACTTACAAAAACAACTATTAAACCATAACTTAGAAAAGATAAAGCTTTTACACGTTGACTGACGGCGTGTCTTGACCAAATAAAGTAAATTATTAAGCCGATAAAGACAATTGCACCGGCGCAGTGCCCGCTGGGATACGAAAAACCTGAAGCCTGCAATAGTTGATTTGCGGGTCGGGCAACTTGTGTGAGGTTTTTTATTATTGTAGCAAATAATGCTGTTCCGCTTACTGTTGTTGCAAACAACAAACTTTGAGCCATGCGTTTTTTCACGACAAGATAAATTGATATTATTAGTGTGGCTATAACTAATGTAGAGGTGTCAAAGGCTACGGAAAGACCTTTTGCCAGAAAGATTGCAGTATCATTGTGTAAGGGTATTACCCAAAGATTAACTGCAATGTCAAGTGATTGGAGATTTGTTTTAAGAAGTGTAAATAATATAAATGCTATGAAAAATCCGATACATGCCCACATTATGTTCCGATTTCTGTGTGTCTGTGCATTTATTGTCCGCATTTCCGTTAAGGTTTTTGTTGGACTATGCATACGCTGTACTTTATTTGGCATAAACAGCGTTTAGAGATGCAGTTGCATATAACTTTTTTTCTCTGAACAGGACTTGGACAAAAATTGTTTGAGATGCTTTTTGGGTTGTTAGACTTGTTAAACGTGTTGTGCGCGTGGTCCTTTGAGGGCAATAGATACGCAGACTCTGCAACTAATCTTGCTCTAACCGTAATTTTTTGCCGGATCTAAATGTATCGCCCTCACCATCAAGTCATACCCTCTGGAAAAACGAGTAAGACAACTCAAAAGAAGAAGTGATCGGCAACGAGTTTGCGGCTTCTGTGATAGTTAACGTCACGCTCAAGGTCATTGGAGATAAGACAAAACGAGATTCTGCCTGAGGTTACCTCATGCTGGCTGGGTTGCCTTTGAGTAACTCTTGTTTAATGCACCGGTTAAGTCGGGGGCTTTGCGGGTTCGGGGTCAGTGGAGGTTTTAGGACTGCGTGTAGTGGTTAAACCCGCCGCGGCTGCGTTGCTGATCGGACTTCGCTATCCGTCGATAAAGACCCCCTCTATGCAAGAGACGGCGACGGCCTCTATGTCTAGGCTTTAGGTCGGGTGAAAAATCTGGAATTACACCCTTGAGCGGCATTTGGAACATAAAGAAGGCAGTTGTTTACCTTTTTTGTCGTCTAAAATAAAATAGTACCCCTCCAACTGCTACAGATAACAGCAAAATAGCCGCCAGCATCCATACATAGAAAGAAGCGAAAAACGCGGTTAAACCTGAAAACATTGTTTGTGAGGAGTCCCAATAGTAGATGTGACTATACTGGCCTGTTGCGGGGTAGGCGGGGTCGTTATAGACTATGTCAAGTTTGGAGCCGTATTGGGTAAGCCTGCTCTGAACCTCAGCCCAGATCTGTTGTGAAGTATCATTTGCCGCCCATATACCCCAAATGGTATCTTGAGGATCACGCATACCCCAGCCATAGTTTCTAGGTAGCACTAGAGCGGCCTCAGCTTTGATGCCCCCAGGAACTACAGAGGGGTTTTGAACCACCGCCCCCCAGAAACGCTCCAAAGCCTGATAGTGCTCATCTTGGAGTGTATTTGGATTTGTAGGATCCTCTGAGTAGTTAAAGATTATCACATATTCTGCACCTGTTTCATAGGAAGTTTTCATCTGTTCAAACATTTCTTGACCATCTGCGAGATATGGTGCTTGTGTGTATTTCCAAGTCAGTATGGTTCCCCAACGTTTACCCTGCAAGTTTGCCGCTCCTCGCACTAAACCGATTTCTTGCTCAAGGGTATTGTTCCAGCCCAACTCGGCAAGAACCACATCATATCCGCTTCGAAAATCCCACCAATACAGTGCATAATCAGACGAAAAAAGAGTTAACGAATGGGTCTTTAAGTTCTGTAATCGGTGTGAGGTTTCAGATTCAAAGGCTTGCGCGGCCTCATCATATGTTTTGATGGGATTTCTATTCAAAACCGTATCCAAAGATTCCACCTGAGCAATTCGTGCACTCCCATTTACTGCCGTATAAAAAACAGCGTCGGGGCTCTCAAAAACAGTAATAGCCCCCGTAGGATAATATGTAATGGTTGTGATTGGTTTATTGAAAATTGCAATGGTTCCGTTTGGATACTCTGTGTAGTGTTCTTCGAGCCAAAGGTTTGTGATTATCCTTTGTTTGAGACATCCATTTGGGTAATAAATGTCGAGTGTGCCGTTTTTTGTTCTATCTTCGATGGTAACATCCACTGTTATAGTACCGTTAGGATAATACGCGGTATTTGTGCCGTTACTAACATGGATAGCGCCCGTTTCAGTTTTTTGTATGTTTCCATACTCTTGCATACTTGATAGCCATACATAGGTGTCAAGCATTTTTCCACCGGGTTCATCATAGAAATATACGCCTAAAAACTGGTTGCTCCATTGTTGCTGTGCAGCCTCTATCCATTCTTCAGAAGCACCAATGCCAAAGTAGGCACCAAAGTATGTTATGAAATTGAGTCCTGAGGTGATTGAATAGTCGCCGATTTCATTTATAGCTGTGATGTTGTGCTGTAGGTCTCCAGAGGCTAGGATAAAGAGGTTGGTGTAGTTTTTTACTTGGTCAATGAGCTCTTTTGCCTCTTGAACCGATCTGCCGCCATAGGTAACACCAACATAGAATGGTTGGTCACTCTTATTTTTGATTGATACGCCGTTCACTACAATGAGGATAGCTGCTAAAACCATTATTATTAGACATATAGCAATAGCGGCAAACATTTTTGCTCGTTTCATACATTAGACCCTCGGTTTACGGCTTGCATTAAATTAGAATGGGTTACCTCGCATTTAACCTCTGCTTACAACCAAAACCCGACACGCAAACTGAGACGGTAAAAAGTAGCCTTGGATTACGTTTTTTCTGTGGGTTCTAACTGCTTTTTAGACTTGGAAAGCAAAACAATCACTACAACAACAATCACTGCTACAACAACAGCAACAATTACAGTTAACATCACAATAAACATCAAACCCGAAACTATCAACAAACTTTGTGCAGTATCAGTGCCACCCGATGACCCCTCCTCAGTATCGTGAGACATATCCTTAACATCATTATCCCCATACGCAGCGATGTTACCCAAAATCTTACCGTCCTGCCTATCAAAAAAATAAACCCCTCCACGAACGGGGTTACTGTTGTATACCCCACCCCCATAATCAGCTGTATTACGAGTGATTGAGCCACCCACCATAGTAAAGTTGCCCCAGTTACACACCCCACCCCCGTCCTCAGCGGTGTTACCTAAAATTTCACCGCCAAACATCACAAAAGTACCCCCATTACACACGCCACCACCCCTAGCTGCAGTGTTGCCTGAAATTTCTCCACCATACATCATAAAAGTAGAACCCCCACCATTGTACACGCCACCCCCATTACCCATAGCTCGGGCAGTGTTGCCAGAAATTTTACCGCCATACATCTCAAAAACACCAGCATTCATCACACCCCCTCCATAACTATGTTCAAAAGAAGAAAAAAAGCCACTACTACCCCCACCCCCAATACCCACATAGTTATCTGAAACCTCGCCAGCGCGCATAATTAAAGTGCCCGCATTGAGCACTCCACTACTCCGAGCACCATTTGTATGAGTTACAATAATGCCATCAAGGATCAGTACGCCCCCGCTATCAACTTGAAGAATGGCTCCAGTTGTTGCACCGATTAGTTTGTAAAATCCGGATGCTTTGTTGCTTGTTAAGGTGATGTTTGTGCACGCTAAGATAATGAGTGAACCACTTGTTATTGTGATGTCTTTGTCAAGAGCAATAACCACAGACTCACCAAAGCGTGCATCAGCAAGAGCATTTTGGAGTTCAGTTTCATTGCTAACCACCTTATCTGATGCCCCTGACACAAAAGGAAAAACGTTACTAAACACAGAAACAAAACAAGAACAAACCAACACCACAACTAACACAAAAACCCCTAACAAAGATTTACCAGAAACATGAAACCCAAACACACCCTTCATATACATACACACCCTTGCGAAAAGATAACAACTTAGATATTAAAAATATTTCGTAATTTCACACGTAACTAATATTGTTAAATATAGTGAGTGTGCGATTTAGTTAGGTTAACCTGCCCGCTAACGCCAAAAACCCAACACTAACCCCTCTCCCTCCCTAACTAATGAACTATCCATAACACAGCACCAAAAACCCAACACTAACCCCTCTCCCTCCCTAACTAATGAACATCCATAACACAACACCAAAAACCCAAACCCACAACCCAACAAACAACCTACCCCTCAAAACCTTTGGCTGAATAAACATTTAACAAAACTAGAAGCAAACAAGCAACCTGCGTATCTGAGGCCACATCAAGGATATCTTGCAGACTCACATGCTTCAAAAACATCACAAGACACGCCTTCAAACGCAACTCATAAACCCTAACTTTCAAACCCCCCGACCCTGAAACAACCTGTTGAACATAGCCCTTCTTCTCTAAACAATGCAACCGCTTAGTCAAACTAGCATAATAAATCTCCTCCAACCCCGGATACTTACACACATGCCTTTGAAGCTGCTTAAGAGACTGCGGACTCTCCCTAGACAACGTGTCAAAAATGGCAAAATTCGTCCGCGCCGCCTTACCCACCCAAACCTCCAACTCCACCGCCTTACCTTTTTCCACACACTCACATCCCACCCCTAAACCAACAAAACACAACGCTAAGGCTCTTGTGTATGTGCGTTTAACCGATTTGACCGAGGCAAAATTTTTCTAGACTAGAAATTTCATGGAAAAACCGATGAAAAAAACGCTTATAAACACAATTGCTGATTTTATGTAAAAAACACCAAGTTAGCGCTTTTCTTAAATGTAATTTTTATGATTGTTTTTCTTTTGTTTTTCTAGGCTAGACACATTTTATGTCGTATTTTTCTAGGCTAGAAAGCAAAAGGCATGTGCAAACTTTCATACGCGGGAGTGGCTGTGGCTTAATTTTTTGCCTGGTTCTGTGGCTTATTTTAAGTCCTATGGGTGTGGGTACTGTAGCGTGAATGTTGCAGTTTCTTTGCTGTTTTTAACTTTGCTTTGGACAACATTGCTACATTATGTTTGTTCCTTGCAAGTTTGTTTCTTGTTCTTGTTTGTCAATTAGTCTGATGATGGTTGTTTTGTTTTCTCTGCTGGCGCTAACCTCCAGTTCACGGTTACGTAGACATCTCAGAAAGTCATGAAGCTCTTTAGGAAACCGCATACAGACCTGTTCATACGTATAGACCCCTTTTTTGTAACGTTTTTTTACAACATAGAACCCAAGTTTCACCATATCTAACAACAACGTCCCTTTTACTGAGTAACCAACAAATATTCCAACAATGGCAAACCCCTGATGCATATCTTAGGTGACCCCTTTCCTTTTTTTATGCATCAGGTGTATTGCTGTTATTGTTAGCAGGGTCACAATAGCTCCCAGTAATATGGCTAAGGCGGCTCCTGGCCAGTTTAGGCCGAACATAACGGGGTTCTCAGAGGTAGCTTGGGTTGATGTTGGTTGGGGGCTCTGGGTGGGCAGGTTTGATGAACTCGAATTGGGCCCGGGAGCTTTTGAGGGAGTGGGACTGGTTGTGGGGGTATTGGAAGCTGGATTGGTTGTTGGGGCGGGGTTGGTTGTTTGGGTTGTTGGGGGCGGGGTGTTTTGGGGATTGTGGGTTGGTGTTTGGGGGTTGTCGGTGTTATTTTCTGGGGTGGGTTGTGTTGTGTTAGGGTTGTTGTTTTCTGTTTGAGGTTTATCATTGTGTGAATTATTTATTTCGTGGTTAGGTTTTTTAGTTATATTGGTGCAAGGCGGGTTTTTTGGGGGGTTGCAGTTGGGTTTGGAATTGCAGGGGGGTTTAGATTCGTTACAGTTGGGATGTTTGTTACAGTTATTGTTGTTGTTGGGTTTGCATTGGCAGGGTTTTTGGTTGCAGTCACAGCAGGGTTTGCATTGGCAGGGTTTTTGGCTACAGTCACAACACGGCCGACATTCACAGGGCTTCTTGCAGCAGTCATGGCAGGGGGGTTGATGTTGTTGGGTGTTTTGATAAATTAGGGTTACATGGCTGCCGGCTTGAAGCGTGATAAATACCGTCCCCGTTGAGAGATCGGTCTGGGTAGCGTTCCCGCTTGGATCATCTATGAGTATGTTTACGAGTTTCCACCCCGCCTGGGCGAGCTCGGTAACAAAGTAGGTCCCCGGAGCCAAATTGCCGCTATACCAGGTGGCACCATCAGTTAGAGTAAAGGTCCCCGGTAGGGCGGAAGTAACAAAGGTAAAATCGGCTGCGGCACCCAAGGGACAGCTAACTTTGGTAACTGCTATCGTCCCCGGCAGAGGCGGCAGTTCTTCATTTTGATAAATTAGGGAGATATGCTGGTTGGCTTCTAGGGTGAAGGTTAGGGTGCCAGTCGTCAGGTTTGTGGTATAGTTGGTGGTGCCGGTTATGAGTATGTTTGTGAGGTTCCATCCTGTGGGCACCCGCTCAGTAATAAAGTAGGTTCCCGGCGCTAAGTTGCCGCTGTTCCAGGTGGCGCCCGATGTCAGCGTGAAGGTCCCAGGGGTGGTGGTGTTGGTTAGGTAGGTGAAGGTTGTTTGGGTGTCGGTTGGGCAGGTTAGTTTTGTGAGACTTACCGAGCCTGTTGGGGGGTTTTGTTCTTGGTTTTGGTAGATTAGGGTTGCGTGTTGGCCGTCTGTTAGGGTGAAGGTTAGGGTGCCTGCGGCTAGGTTTGTGGTATAGTTGGAGACGCCTTGGACGATGATGTTGGTTAGG